>NZ_JACGVK010000119.1:0-176627 GCF_014077185.1 Colwellia sp. MB02u-10 | reverse complement strand
CGACGAATTTACTTGCTTCATCTAGTGCGTTAACTCATTTAATTTTATAAAGAATAAATTATGGCTCTTTTTTTGAGCAGGGATCAGTGTTTTTAAACTTGACGTGGGGAGTCATACCAACGCCCAATTAACAGGCAAAAAATTGTTGGTTAAAATAAGCGACGAAGGAGCAAAAACCAACTGTTTTTTGTCCTTGTTTAATTTCTTGTTATAAGTAAATGGCTACTCAATATTTTTAACGTTTTGTTTGTTATTAATTTCCAAAAGGACTTTTTCTACGAAACTGAAAACAGCGGCTAAACCTGCAACAATTAAAGCCGTAGAGTATGCCATTATCTGAATTGCATCATTATTTTGATAAAAGTAATGAATTGACAGAAAGAGTAGGCTTGTCAGAATAAAATAGGTGGCAGACCTGCCTCTATGTTTTCTTATGATTTGCTTTAGTTTGATTTCGTCCATGATTTATATAACTCCGTAAGTTTGATTTTACTTATAACGCCCTGTTAACAGGCAAAATACAGTTGGCTAAAATAGGAACGAAGTGACAAAAGCCAACTGTATTTTGTCCTTGTTTAACAGCTTGTTATGTTTTTATTTGCTTAATCGTTTGAATATACATTTTTTGAATACTTATCAGAAGCAACTTTACTTGATGCCGTTGTCATTTTGGTTCTATCAAATAAACATGAACCAGTTGTTGGTACTTTTTGAGGGTCAATATATTTTAACTCAACGTTTGCACCACTTAGATCATCGTATTTTTTTACATTAACTATAGATATATTTTGTGCTTTAACTTTGCTTTTGAATAAGTCAGTACATTCTTGTGCAAAATCAGTTTCGGTTTTAACTATTGGTCTATGATCGACGTTCCATGAAAAAGGTATACCTTTTTCTGAAATACCTGAGACTTTTAGACCATTAGTTGTTATAAAAACTCTTGCAGCTACATCATTAGGCCAGCTAACTGCATAAGGTTCGTAGATAGAGAATTTACCTGGCAATGGTGCGGTTAGCTTAGATACTGTACATTTACTATTATATAGTTGGTCTGACTTGGTTTTAAAAAAATTGTCCTTGATCACCATTATTGCTGTTTGACAAATTGATCTATTGTCCCATTCAGTATCTATTGATTGCCCACTGTAATTATTTGAGTCACTTGTGTTGTTAGAACCAAGCGCATATAAATAAACTACAAATCCAAAAAATAGAATAAAAATCCATTTGCTAACTTTCACCGAAGTCTCCCTAAAACATAACAGCTTATTATGGAGACTTCTCAGTAATATCCGTCCCATAAATATTATTTAATTGACATTAATATCCCATAATTTCATAGCTTTAGGAAATACAAATTTTGTATTTTTGTCAGAACATGGATATTACTGAGACTTCTCAGTAATATCCAATATAAGATTTGAGGCTATTACGCATAAAATCAATGGATTAGGATGTTATCTGGGTGTTTTTAGATTATTACTAAGACTTCTCAGTAATATGACAAAAATTATTTATTAGAAAATATATGGAAAAATATTTAAAGTTAATGTCTCCACTGCGCACAAAGTTAGCATTAGTAGTTTTATGATGAACGACTGGCTTTTTGGCTTTTGCGACTGTCAGGCTTAATCACAACCGATAAATCCATAGTGACAGTTCAAGTTTGAGTTAATATATATTATTAACCTTTACTTGGTGTCAAAATTAGGATTTTTAACCAAGCCCAAATGTCTCTCATAGCAGAGCTGATGGATGCAAATGATTTGATGTACTGAGTAATTTGATTTTACCTAGTGTTTACAATAGATATTGCAGCGATTTCAACTGAACCAAATATAGTTTCGATAGCATTCGCTGCACAACGTCTACCATAATTCGATTTTGAAGTGTGTTCTTGTCATATAGAAAGCCAAGTTTGCACAAGTGCTACAGGTGGGCATCCTTTTCTCGTGATTCACCTTCAATCTCTTCCCAGTATACCGTCGAGTCTAATTCGTTTATTGCTTGGTTTAGCGATTGCTCTTCCCATTCTTCATATGTCTTTGGTACTGCATAGAGACGACGTTGCTCATGTGCCTCTATAGATCTCTGAATAGCTTTTCTTTCATTAAGCAAGAAAGGCTTGTTGTCAGCGATAAAGCCTCTGTATTCGCGTTCTACGGCTTTAGCTTTGCTTTTTAACGCAGGCGTTACAAAAAGATTACTATTATTGTTGGTTTCCTTGGAGAAATAGTGAGCTGCACCGATATCTATTAGGATCTTTCTACCATCTATATCAGCATGACTTTTAAACTTTACGCTTTCAAAATTGGATAGTGCCGCTTTGAGTTTTTGTCTATTTGTTTCATCTAATGCCGCTATGATGTGAATGTGAGCGCCACCCTGTTCGCTTCCCATCTCAAATACAGCCCAAAGCTCAATATCAACAGGTAACTTTCTAACGACTATACGTAGTAGCTCTCTAATGATTGTTGTTTTTCTTTTTTTATTAATAGCTGCTTCGCTTGCCCTCGACAGTAATTTGTCTGGTACATTGGCTACAACTTGATAGAGCGGTTTTTTTTCTTGAGAGCTTGAAAGCAATAAAGCTAACTGGGTCCAAAGTAGACGAAAGCTTAAGTGCAAATGAGGGATTATCTTAGTCGCTTTGCTGATATTTCTACGCGGTATGTTAGAAAAGTGTTTAAGTAAGTCATCAGCAGTCAATTCGTTTTTTCTTAAGCTTTTTATTAGGTCTTTTATAGTGGTTAATTTAGGTGTGTTTTTGTGACGTCTTCTAGCTCTTTTATCGTTAAATATACTAAGGTACTTGTAACTAATAGGACTTAGCACTTTTCTTGAAAGATCGAGTTTGGCTGTGTGTATAGCTATTCGTGGGTTAGGTGTTATTTTCATATGGATTTTTTGTTTTAAAAAGTGACGGAAATGTCATAAATGAAAGGGGGGTGTGATTAGCTGCTTTATTGAAGCTAATCACACCCTTAGATATTGAGGTCTTTTAGCCTAGTTTAGCTAAACATTTTCGGCAACGGTTGACCGATAAGTTTGTGAAGTTTTACCACATTTGCAACCTCTATTATGTCACTGTCATTGTAATAGGCTCTACCACCTCGTCTTTCATAAGGAATAATCCCTATTTCTTTTAACGCTTTGCCACGACGGTTGTCAGTAAGAGTGAGTGACCAATTTATTTGCTTACCGCTATTATTGAATAGGTGGTTAGCAGCTCGCATTGCGGACGTTTGAAATAATGTAGCCATTAATATTGACCGCCTATCATGTCGAATTGGTCAGTAGGGAAGTAACGATACCCAACCAATGCAGCAACTTCAAAAGTTAGCGCAGTATCGAACTCAGACGAGTATTTTTTAAATAGCGGTAAGAACTCAAGCTTGGCTGTTAATTCAGTGCAAAAAATCCCCGTATACCTGAAAGAAAGCCAAGCTATGCCACGAATGTATTCATCTTTGAATATGGCAGTTTCGCTCTTCTCCAACTCCACTATTTGTGATTCAAAAAATTTGCGGATATCGGTATTGCTGAAAATGTCTTGATGCCAGAACTCATCTCTTACATTCTTTGGAATGAATAAATCAAGTGATTCTATCTGTATGTCAGTAAAAGCTGACTCATTTTCTGAGGAGACAAACATCATTATGAATATTTCCTTTTGTCTAACCATGAGTCGACTTCTGACCTTAGAAAACCGACTCTACGCTGCGTTAGGCGTATTCGCTTGACGAATAGGCCTTTTGCCAACATGTCATACAGAGCGGTACGTCCGAAGTTACAGTATATACATACTTCATTTACGCTTAAGACATTCCTTGAGTGATATAAAGGTGATGACTGATTTAAACTCATATTGCTTTCTCCAGTACGGGGCTGTTTTAACGTTGATGTTAGTGTCCGTATTGGGTCTATTAGATGTTAGTTGATTGTTATATAAAAGGGAGTTTTCTAATAGCTAATCTCCCGATCTTAAGTACATGATCTTCTGTATGAAATCAGGCTTTGTAATTGTCGAACGATTCTTTCTCATAGTTCCGGTTGGTTTATTCGCATCCTTAAATGAATCCTCAAAGTATGCTTTATTTTTAAAACCTTCTGGGAATACAAATTTCTCTAGTGTTGGAATTGTAACTTTTTTCCCTATAAGGCTTGCGTATAGTTCAAGGTCGAGAATTTGGATGCTTTTGTATTTAGCTATTTCTAGGATTTTATCCTTTAAGCGTTTGTTAGGTTCGCTGCTTTGTTGTCTGTATTCAGACAGTAAATTTGTAAAGCTTTCCAACAATTGCTCATTTGTTGCCGCTAAATTTACAGACAGGTACATTTTGTCTATATCTTTCATTGCTTTAGTTGAGTTTACTCCTTGATACTTAACACCCTCTGCTCTCTTCCTAAAGGTTTTACTTATATAGTCCTCATCTTGCAAAGAAACCGCTGTTACAACACTCTTGGCGCATTCTGTTGGGCTGTTTTGCGTCATATCATCTAGGTTTAAGATTATTCGTTCCTCATCCCTATATACATCAAAGCCTGCTGGTTTAGGGTCGGGCGAATTGAGTGACTTCCTTTTAGCAAGTAAACTATCTATATCCGCCTTTAAATATCTTCTTTCACCATCAGGCTTATGCTGATCTTCCAATATTTCACCGATTGGAACAATGCTTAATGGATTGTTCCAGTCAACATTGAATATTTTTTGAACGCCCACTCGATCTTCAACAGGTAAATATTTGTCTTTTAATAGCTTTAAGTATAGCTGCACTACTCTTGAATCCGCTTTTGCATTTGATAAGCATCTCGAAAGTTCATCCTCAGATTCTATGCTATATTTTTTTTGATACGCTGAAAATTCGGTAACAGCCATATTGTAAAAGCTTAAGTAAATAGCTATTTCTTTAGGGCTATCAAAAGGGAAATCATCATAGTTTTCAAGGTTAAACCAGTCTGGTCTTTTCAACTTTTCGCTATCTTTTACTCCCGCCATTTTATAAAGCCTCGCTAAAGCTACCAGCGTTGCTAGTATGTGCCACATCTAATAGTATTAATTGATTCATTTGATTATCCATTAACGATTTTAAGTCCCTGCACTGAACCTGATAAGCTCATGTTGCCTGTTGCGGCACTATCAATATGATTTGACCAGTAAGCCATCATTACCCTTCTACGTTCTATATAATCAGTTCTGTTATATACCGCTCTTACTCCTTGTTGTACGTGTGCCAGAGCTGCTTCTACAATGTCAAAATCATGCCCTTGCTCGTTTAATGTAGTGCTTGCTACAGTGCGTAAGCCATGACTACACAGACGACTTTTATACCCCATTCGTTCTAACGCTTTATTAACAGTTTGATTGTTGGCGTGCTTGTTTGGTTTTTTGTCAGCAGGGAAGACATATTCTGACTTCGCGCCTACTGTTTGCATAATATTTAATAATGTTAAAACTTGATCTGATAGTGGTACTAAATGCGCATTTCTCTTTTTCATCCGTTCCGCAGGTATAGTCCATAATCTTTTATCAAAATCAATTTCCGACCACTTAGCGCCAGCTGCTTCGCTAGGTCGAACCATCGTGTGCAATTGAAACTCCATCAAACACCTTGTCGTTTGTTTAATATTGGCAAGGGTTATCTTTCTCATTAGCTCGGGTAACTCTTGGGGTTTGATTGCGGGTAGATTAACAACGACAGGCACTGCAAATGCTTCTTTGATTCCTGCAAGTCTATTACTTTCGATAACTCCAGTATTAAGAGCAAAGGTCATGATGTTGTTTATACGTTGGCACAGCTTAATGACTGTTTCAGCAGTGCCTTTATCTGCTAAAGGTTTTAATGCGCTGATAACATTAACCGCTGTTAGTGTATTGATAGGTAAATCGCCAATTGCAGGGAATACATGATTATTTAACGAGTTAAGTAAATTTCGAGCTGTTTTATCAGCTATCTTCACTTTGTGTATATCGAACCAACTTAGAGCAACTAAGCGAAACGTGTTATTCAATGCTGCACTCTTGCTGCTGCTTACTTTTTCTCTTTCTTCTTTAGGGTCTATTTTTTTCGCCAGCAACTCTCTAGCGCTATGTGCAAGATCTCGCGCTTGTTTTAAACTAACTTCAGGATATGTACCAAAGCTGATACTCGATCTTTTACTCGTGTATGGGCGAGTGTAGCTGAAACGCCATGATTTACCGTTGAGGCGTACTCTAAGTGCTAAACCTCTTCCATCGAATAGGGAATATTCCTTTTCCTTTGTTTTTGCCGAATCCACTTCGGTCGCTGTTAGGGGTTTAGTTGTGTTAGCCATTGCATCCCTTAATGATGAAATATTTCTAAAGTATTTAGAAGTATTAGGTTGGGTAACAATGAGGGTAGTCATTCTGAGCGGATTAAACAAGAGGTAAACGAACTAGAAAGAATCTTGATGGACTGTCTTTAAAGGGGCGCGAGTAATTTTATGTGTTCTTTATAGTTCGTGTTAGAGCGTTTTATAACAGAAGTGGCCCACCCGACAGGAATTGAACCTGTGACCACACGCTTCGGAGGCGTGTACTCTATCCAGCTGAGCTACGGGTGGTTTTTGACTTGTGTTACATAGATATAACAAACAATAAATTATCATTCAATAAGAATAAAATCATCTAATGATCAAATTGATTGTTAACGCTTTATTAATCAACTTCCCTTTTAGAGACATTGCTGTATCTAGCTGAAGCATAGGAACATATTGAAAAGATTTAAGCGCGGCAAATACTATAGATTATCGTCGTTTATGTCTAGAAGATTGCGAAATTTATTATCTAAAAGCTTCACTTGTTAGTCATTTATCTAAATTAGCTTTAAATGCGCTATTAATCTGGCTGCATAACAAGGTGTTTATGTGCTTTGCACTTTGCGACAAACAGGCCATTACATTAACACGAGATTAATATATTGTTAATGTAATGGGGGAAAAAGATGTACTTTCGTCATGAAGATGCCTAAAGTAAAGGCCATAATATCTTTTATCTCAAGACGCTATAAGTAAACACTTGGAAGTAAACACTTGGCTATGAAACGATTCTTAATTGTATTTACCTTATCACTTATCTTAATAGCGAAACCGTTATTGGCTCAGTCATATGATACAGAAGTGATCAGCGCTGAACTTTACCGAGGCACCATTGAACGTACTGGAAAGCTTGATTACAAGAGAACATTGAGCCTGTCATTTAAAACTAGTGGCTACTTAACGTTACTCAGTATTGACGAGGGCGAGCAATTTAAAAAAGGGCAATTGTTAGCGTCGCTTGATATTACTGAGTTAACAGAACAGAAAAGTTCCAACTATGCACAAATGACACAAGCAAAGCGTGAAGTGAAACGCATTAGTGGTTTAATGGATAATCAACTGGCTTCTGAGCGCGATATGGACGCCGCTATTACTCGAGTAGCAACTACTCAGGCGGCCTATCAAGTAGCTTATTATAATTTAGTCAAAGCTAAAATATACGCACCGTTTTCAGGTGTTGTTTTAGCCCGCGATACAGAGCTTGGTGAGTTCCAAAGCCCAGGCCATCAAGCACTGAAAGTTGCCAAGCTAGACTGGGTGATAAAAGTGGCACTAACGGGCCAAGAAATTAGTCAAGTTCGATTAGGTCAAAAAGCCAGCGTGGCTTTAAGTCAAACCGGTATGGTTGAAGGCATTATTAGTAAAATCCCTGCCATGGCTAATGAAAGCAGCCACTTATTTATTATTGAGATTTTGTTACCGAAAATAAAAATAACCTCAGGTATGATCGCGGGACAACTTGCCAGCGTTAGCATCGATTTTGAAAGTGACAAGTTTGTTTATCAGCTGCCAATAGCAGCACTTGTTGCTGTTGATGACGAAGATAAAGCCATTGTTATTGTGCAGTCATCAGATAATTCAGTTTTTAAACAGCATAGTTTCGAAGTCTTCCAGATAGACAATGATAATGTCTACTTAAAAGCAGTGCGTAATGGCCAACCTTTAAAAATAGTCACTAAAGGTTGGCAAAATATCGTCGTGGCTGGAAATTAGTTATTATGCAGCTCCCTCGCATTGCCATAAAAAATGCTCAGTTTACCTTCACTATTATTGTGCTGATGGTACTTGTTGGCATTGTTTCATATTTTCATATGCCTCGTTCTGAAGACCCTCAATTTGATATTCCAATTATCTTGCTGGAAATTATCTATCCCGGCGCGTCACCTACTGATATTGAAACCTTAGTGGTTGATCCGCTTGAAGAAGAATTTTCTGATATTGAAGGCATTAAAAAAATTGAGTCGCAAATTAAAAATGGTGGTGCCCGCATCTACATAACCTTTTTATATGGTAGCGATCCAAATACCGCTTATAACGAAATTAAACAAGCGGTATCAACAGTCAAGCCAGGCTTACCTGAAGGTGTACAAGATGTCTTAGTGTTAAAAGCAACACCCACTAGTGTTGCTATTATTCAGTTGGCGCTTTGGAGTGAAACCACTGACTATAAAAGTATGGAATTTCACGCAAAACAGCTTGAAAAACGTTTGGAAGCTATTGAAGCGGTAAAAAAAGCCGATATATGGGGCTATCCAACACAAGTTGTGGCCGTAGATTTAAACCTTGCGATGTTAAAGCACTACGGTATTAGTATGCTCACCATTAATAGTTTGCTAAAAAAACGGGCTATTAACATTACACCAGGTTTTGTTGACGCTAATACACGGCGATTTAACGTTAAAACGAGTGGTAACTTTCAACATATTGACGAGCTTAACAACACAGTTGTATTTTCGAATGACACTGGCGTTATTCGTTTAAAAGATGTCGCCAGTGTCGGCTTTTCTAGTAGAGAGCCTAGCTATTTGGCTTACTACGATAGCAAGCCTGTGATATTTTTGACGGTAGAGCAAAGAGCAAATACCAATATATTTGCGATCACTGAAGCCATTGATGCAGAAATCTTAGCGTTTAAACAAACCCTGCCTGACACCATTAAAACAGCCATGCTGTTTAAACAATCTGACAGTGTAGAAAATCGCGTTAACGGCTTTTTTGATAACTTATGGCAAGGTTTAGTACTTGTCGGGCTAATGTCATTAATATTTTTAGGCTTACGCGAAGCTATTGTGGTCATTATTGCCATCCCATTGTCTTTCTTAATTGCTATTGGTTGGCTCGATTTCGCAGGCTTTGGCCTACAACAAATGTCTATCGTGGGATTAATTATTGCCTTAGGTTTGTTAGTTGATAATGCCATTGTCGTCACAGAGAGTATTCACCGGGAAAAGAAAAATGCACCAACTTTGGCGCAAGCCTCGGCATTAGGCACCAGTAGAGTCGGTTGGGCCATTACGAGTGGCACAGTAACGACCATGTTAGCTTTTTTGCCCATGCTTATGTTGGCGAGCGACACCGGTGATTTTGTGCGTTCGATGCCAGTGACTGTCGTATTGGTACTGTTGGCGTCTTTGCTGATTGCTTTAACACTTACCCCCTTACTGGCCAGTAAGTTTTTTAGTCAAAAACCCAGTAAAGTTAAAGCGCTACAACATTATGTCAACCTATTTGCTGAGCGCTATTATGTTGGGTGGCTAGATCGTTTAATGAATGTAAAACTTATCATATTAGTGCTCGCCTTCGTCGCCTTATTTGCTATGGCATCTCTCTTTGGGCAAGTAGGAGTAAGCTTATTTCCTAAAGCTGAGAAAGCAATGTTGTTAATTGACGTTGAAACACCGGCTAATTCATCATTAGATCATACCAATGATGTTATGCACTTGATGACAGCGTTTATTAAAACTCAACCTTATGTTGATAAAGTTGCGCTTAATGTTGGTAGCTCTAATCCCCGTATTTATTACAACGAAATTCCTAAACGTGGTGTAGCAAGTTATGGTCAAGTGCTATTGGTATTGCAGGCATATGATGAAACAGCAGTAAATACTTTGGTCAAAGCGTTACGAGCAGAATTTTCACAATGGCATCAAGCAAAAATTACCGTAAAAGAATTTACGCAAGGCCCGGTGACTGATCAGCCGATTACCGTTAGATTGATCAGCGAATCCTTATCTGATCTTGAAGAGGTTGCCGGTGATTTACAAACCCAAATGGCTGCAACTGAAGGGGTGATTAATATAGATAACCCTATTGGTATTGCCAATACTGAATTAGCCTTAGCGATAGATTATGATAAAGCGGCACTGTCAGGCATTGACATAAACCAGTTGGACAATAGTATTCAAACCGCGCTTTCGGGCACATTTATTGGACAATTTAATGATGTTAATGGTGAAAACTATCCTATATTAGTGCGTCGGCCTAAAAGTGGCTTAATCGGGCTTTCTGATATAACAATTGTTAATCAACAAGGTGAGAGTATTCCTTTAGGGCAGTTTGTTGAGATAAAATTGCAGAAAGGCCGGACAGATTTTTTTCATTATCAAAAGTTACGTATGGCACGTGTATCAGCCGATGCAGCCCAAGGTTATTCTGTGCAAGCCATTACCAGTGAAGTGGTTCATTACCTAGACAAGTATACATTGCCAGCAGGCATGTATTACCACTTAGGGGGAGAAGAAGAGTCTCGACAAGAGTCTTTTTCAGGCCTGTCGCAAATTATGTTAATAACAGCCATCGGTATTTTTGCTATTCTAGTTTTGCAATTTAAATCATTTTCACAGCCACTGATCATTTTTACTTCAATACCTTTTGCTATGGCAGGCGCAGTATTTGGCTTGTATTTAACTAACCTGTCATTTTCTATGATGGCTTTTATTGGCTTGATAAGTCTCTTTGGTATTGTGGTTAATAATGCCATTATTTTAATCGACACAACCAACCGAAATTTATCAACAGGTTTAGATAAAAAACAAGCTATTTTATCTGCCAGTGCCACGCGTTTTACGCCGATATTATTAACAACCATGACGACTATTGGCGGCTTATTACCCTTAACACTTTTTGGTGGCAGTTTGTGGCAACCCTTGGGTGTCGTTATTATTTCTGGCTTATGTGTCTCGGCTATTGCGAGTTTTATCATTGTGCCCATACTCACCGAGTTACTTACAAAAACAAGCTCTTCAAAACAGATCAAAGCATAATTTATGGATTTTATTGGTTTATTAGGCTTCTCTTTAGCCGTCGTGGTCTATGCATTACTCGCACTGCTCATTATTGCTGCCCGTAACCGCAGTTTAGTTGCACAGGCGGTATTATTTTGTACCTTAGTTACGTTAAGCAGTAATCTAGTGGCGGCCCTGCAAATTAAATTAGGTTATAGCTTGCAATGGGCTATGTTAGCAGATGGCATTAAAATAGCCTGTTGGTCGTTATTAATTATTTTATTTAATACTGAAAATCGTGATTTTAAAGCACTGATAAGCAATTACACCATTCGCCAATACCTCGGTGTTTGGTTACTGTTGATGTTGGGTTGTTGGCTAGCAAGTTACTGGTTAGATTACGCCTACAAATATATATTCTTGCTGTTTATCGTGCTTAATTTGTGGATGTTGGTGTTACTTGAACAGCTTTATCGAAATGCTAGCCGACAAGTGCGTTGGGCTATTTGGCCCTTGGTCGTCGCTCTTGCCAGTGTCGCTATATTTGACTTTGTGCTATATGCACAAGCCGCCATGGTTGATAGCATTGCTTTTAACTTTTGGTTTAGCCGAGGCTTCTTAGCGCTATTTGTTGCACCATTTTTATTGATCAGCATTCGCCGCATTAACAATGGCGAAGTGCGCATTTTTGTCTCTCGTCACGTTGTTTTCTACAGTTCCATGTTGATGATAGCAGGCGCTTACTTACTGCTAATGTCAATTACTGGTTATGTTATAAATTACCTAGGCGGAGAGTGGGGTGATTTAGTTAGCATTGGTTTTTTAATGCTCAGTGGTATTGTCCTTGTTGCTTTGCTGATTACAGAGTCTTTGCGCCGTCGCGTTAAAGTTTTTATCGCCAAAAACTTTTTTGCCAATAAATATGAATATCGCGACGAGTGGTTAAACCTGATTGAAAAAATTGAAACGGCTAGCGGCGAAAGCCATTATCAAATGGCAACACAAATTATGATGTCTAAAGTAAATGCTTCACGTGGGGCGATCATTAAAAAGTTTACCAACCAACAATATCAAATTCAATACAGCCATGGGCTTGAAATCAATGAAGAGATAGAAAAACAGCTTTTGGAAGTTGGGCTATTCTGCCACCAAAAAGGTTGGATAGTTGACGTCAATGAATACGAAAACTCTCCTTTGCTTTATCCTGAATTAACCTTAGATGTTGCGCTATGTCGGACTAACAAGATTCAAATTATCGTGCCAATATTTATTGGCAAAGCATTTTATGGCTTATTTCTACTTGCGGATGAAAATAAACTCAAAGGACTAAATTGGGAAGACAGAGATTTATTATTTGCCATATCTAAACAACTTGGCAATTTTATTTCACTCTATGAAGCCACCGATAAACTCAGTGAATCAAAGCAATTTGATGCCTTTAATCGTATGTCAGCATTTTTGGTACATGATTTGAAAAATGTTCAGGCGCAATTATCCTTAATTACTTCAAATGCCGAAAAGCATCGCAATAATCCTGAATTTATTGATGACGTTTTTGAAACGGTCGAATCAGCAACACAAAGGCTAGAAAAAGTATTGTCTCAACTGCGAAAAAAACAGATTGAGCAGTCTTCTCATCGCCAGACAGCTTTAGCTACAATCGTTCAAAAAGTTGTTTCACAATGTAATCAAAGCTTACCAAGGATTGAATTTGAGCAGCATGGCAGTTGTGTGACTTATATAGATAGTGAGTCTTTTCAGTCTGTTATGCATCATTTAATACAAAACGCACAAGAGGCAACAACAAAGGATGGTTGGATAAAAGTATCGCTCATTGAAACAAAACGTACCATTAGAATTATCATTGCAGATAATGGCTGTGGCATGAGTGAAGAATTTATTAAAAGTCGATTGTTTCGACCTTTTGATTCGACCAAAGGCAATGCTGGTATGGGCATTGGGGTATTCGAAGCAAAGCAATTTTTTGAAAATATGGCAGGTATTATTAAAGTAGCAAGTACGCCTAAACAAGGGACAGTTTTTACTATTGATCTGCCATTAAAATTAGTGGGCGCAATGAGCGGTCAAGATTTACTATAAGGATCCAACCAGCATGGAAAAGTTGTTAATCGTAGACGATGATAAAGGAATCCAAAAGCAATTAAAATGGAGTTTATCTGATTACGATGTTGTACTCGCAGGCGATCGTGAAAGTGCTATTGCTGCGGTTCGCCGTCATGAACCTAAAGTTATCACCTTAGATTTGGGCTTACCACCTGATGCAGCAAACGCGTCAGAAGGTCTCGCGGCATTACAAGAAATTTTGACTATTGCACCACATAGTAAAATTATTGTCATCACCGGCAATGATGATCGAACCCATGCGTTAGCAGCGATTGCTACTGGCGCATATGACTTTTATCAAAAGCCGATTGAAACTGACGTGATTAATGTCATTGTTTCGCGTGCATTTAGTTTGGCAGCCATTGAAGAAGAAAACCGGAAAATGCGAGCGGTTGCTGGCAGTGACATGGGTATTATTGGCAACAGTGAGAGTATTGAACGTTTGCGCATGATGGTAAAACGTATAGCTCCAACAAGCATAACGGCTTTACTGTTAGGCGAAAGTGGTACTGGTAAAGAGGTAGCGGCTAATGCTGTGCACTTAGCGAGTGATCGCAAAAAAAAGCCTTTTATTGCGATAAATTGTGCCTCTATTCCAGAGGCCTTATTGGAAAGTGAATTATTTGGTTTTGAAAAAGGCGCTTTTACTGGCGCGCATCGGACCACCAAAGGAAAAATTGAATGTGCAGAAGGCGGGACATTATTTCTCGATGAAATTGGTGATATGCCCTATAGTTTACAAGCCAAATTGTTACGCTTTTTGCAGGAAAAAAATATAGAGCGTCTTGGTGGCCGACAAGAAATTTCAGTTGATGTCAGAGTTGTTTGTGCGACAAATCAAAATCTTGAACAGATGGTTGCTGATAAGACCTTTCGTGAAGATTTGTTTTATCGTGTGAGTGAAATTACTTTAAATATTCCGCCGTTACGTGATCGAGATGAAGACGTCATCATCCTTGCACAGTACTTTCTTCAACATTATGCTATGGAATATAAGCGTAACGTTAAAAGTTTCTCTGAAGATGCATTAAGCGCGATTAAAGCGCACAAGTGGCCAGGTAATATACGTGAGTTACAAAACAAGGTAAAAAGTTCGGTTATTATGACGACTGGCACACAGGTAACGGCAATAGACTTAGGCTTCTTTGATCATCAAGATCAAAGTTTTGAACTCTCACTTAATTTACGTGTAGTACGTGAGCAAGCTGAATCAATCGCCATTCAAAAAGCCTATACACTGTCTGACGGCAACATGTCTAAAGCAGCTGATTTGCTTGGTATAACCCGGCCAACACTTTATTCATTAATAGAAAAGTATGGGTTAAAAGTTAATAGTTAAATTTCATTTAACTTGATGGACTAAAAAAATTTGCAGTGGTTACTACTTCATCGATTGGCAATTAGCTCAACCTAGGCAGGGTAATTTTTTTGTAGGTCGGACTTCAGTCCGTCAATCGTTAAGCGTGCGATTAACTTGATAGGCCAAAAAACATTTGCAGTGGTTACTACTTCATCGATTGGCATTTAGCTCAACCTAGGCAGGGTGATTTTTTTGTAGGTCGGACTTCAGTCCGTCAATCGTTAAGCGTGCGATTAACTTGATAGGCCAAAAAACATTTGCAGTGGTTACTACTTCATCGATTGGCGTTTAGCTCAACCTACGCTAATCTGCGCAGGTAAAGCTATAACCATAAGGTGAGTTATTTTTGGGTGCTTTCGTCTGTATTGGTGTAAATACGGCTTTTATGTTTGAGTATTTTATCCACATAACGGGCCATTTTTATTTTTTGTTTTATATTACCTTCCAGTATTTCTTCTACTTCTCTTAATATCTCTTTAATGCTTTCAACTTTTTCTGAAGAATTTACCACAACTTGACTTGGCTCATTACTGGCCAGCTCTGCGGTATTTAGTGAGCCGGTAAGTTCAACCTTCATTTCTTGTGCAACTTCATTAATCGCATCAGTGTCTATACTTTTAAGTTCCTCCAAAAAACCAAATAAAAGTAATCGGTCGACAAAAATATTTATCTTTCGTGGCACACCTAGTGTTTTCTCATGAATGAGGTCAAATGCCGTATTGGAAAACAAATCATCTTTAATACAACCGGCCTGGTGCAACCGATGATTTATGTATTCTTTCACCTCTGCTTTTGATAAAGGTTTCAAATGTGCAGAAGCGATAATACGTTGGCGAAACTGCTCCATATTAGGCGCTTGTATAATGCCTTTTAGTTCTTCTTGGCCAAGTAAAAAACTCTGTATTAAAGGTTTATTATCCAACTGAAAATTAGACAACATACGTAACTCTTCAACGGTTTCACTCGGTAAGTTTTGCGCTTCATCAACAATTAATAAGGCTCTTTTTCCTTGCTGATGTAATTGAATCAGAAATTTTTCAATGCCTTGCAGTAAATCTGCTTTGCTATTACCAATAACAGAGATGTCAAATTCTGAAGCGACTAATTCGAGTAACTCCTGAGGATTTAGTTTAGTGGTAACAAGCTGAGCTGCTACGATACTTTTATCACCTAAGTTATTTAATAAATTGCGGGCGATAGTAGTTTTTCCAGTACCTATTGGCCCAGTGACCACAATAAACCCTTCACCTTGATCTAAGCCATACTGAAGGTATGACAGGGCTCTTTGATGATGACTAGAAGCAAAAAAGAATCTCGGATCAGGACTTAATTGAAATGGTCTTTCTTTAAAACCATAATAACTTTCATACATACGACTAGAAGCCTTTGGTAATTTTGGCGCTAACGCGGCCTTCTTCATAATTGAGCGGAGCATTGCCAGAACTTCTGTTTAGATAGCTCACAGCGACATTAAAAGACAATGCACTATTTAATGATGTTTGGTAGTCTAGTTGGTAACGTCGATACCTATCTGTACGCTCTAGCTCGGTATCAAGTTGTAAACTAGTTTCAGTGTAAGATAAATTCAAATTAACACTAGAACGACCACTGACTTTTCGCTTTATGCTTAAACTTGCTGAGCTTAATTCGTCTTTAATACGGCTGTCGAGATTTTCGCGATTTTGCTGATCCGCATTAAAAGTAATCGTTGTGCGCGGCAGTGTCAGTGAAGAGTTCCAGCTAAGTGTTTTATTAAGTGAAAAAACGTTATCTTCTACTAAAGTAAAATCTTGAATTGGCAATATTACAAAACCCTGACCGTTAGGGTCATTAGGATTGTCAGGAATAATAGTGTCACCCTCACTGAGAATACACTCCTCTATCAGTAACGAATTATTATTAGGACATAAATAAAATCCGACTATGCTAACCGCAAAATTATTACGAGTTAAGGTCTGAATATCTTCAACATAACTAATGGTGTTGGTTAAACGTCTATTTCTATGTGTTAAATCAAATCCATAACTATTACCATAAAAGCGTTCAGAAAAATTTGCGGATAGTTTGGTACGGTTTGAGGGTTGCCATAGTACCGCAGCATCAACATAGGCTTTTTGTTCATCGCCATCAATATCGAGCTTTTTACCAATTGGCTTGTTATACGAAGTATCGAGACGCAGTCGGGGAGAAATTAACCAGCGAACACCTACACCATATGAATTTGATTCTATTGAACGATTTGAATTATTTAAATCACCACTATTGTCTTCATTATAGTAGCGAACAAAAGGATTAATTTTATAGTCAGTGATTAACCCTATTATGGCTTCGCTTTGGCTCTGCTTACTATTCCGGTTATTGTTGTTTAGCTCTTGATAATTATGCTCTAGTGACCAAAAGGTATGTCGAGCGCTTGTGCCGTTGGTACTGTTGACCTTGGCAACTACACCTTGACGATTACCAATGTTATCTTCTGAATTAGTTTGACGATAGCCCAGAGTAGAATTTAAGATAAAATCACTATTATCAATATTATACTCAAGGCCACCGTTATAGGTTTCTACTTGCACAGTATCGGCTGAGACGATATCTGCTAAGGCATTTCTACTGCGATTACGGGATCGGTTTGAAACGTTCATATCACCAAAAAGTACAATACCATTAGGCCAAAGCTGAAGCCGTAAATCACTCGCTATTGTGTGGTAGTCATTATCAAGTTTATGATTATGGCTATAAAATGCGTAATTACTTTGCGACGAAAAAGTGAATTTTGCTTGTTGTGCGGTATAACTGGTTTTTATATTAACCCCAGCTTGGCTTACTAAGCTAGATTGTTGATTATTAAAAACTAAACCAACATTGTCAGTATAGGTTTCATCAAGGTTAATGCTCGGATCAAATTTCCAATCACCTGAAAAAGAAAAACTAGAGTAAATCAATGCGAAAAAAGCAGTAGTGATTTTAGTTTTGTGTGCCATACCCATAGCCGTAGTAGCCATACAAATCCTTATGAGATCTTATTGCTTTATTAAGTACCAGCCCCAAAGCTAAATTTTCGTTGAGGTGTTCAGTTGCCGCCTGTATATCAACAATTGAGGTTTTTGATTCCTCAACAACAATGAGTGCTTGCCCCATTAAATTTGCCAATACCAGTGTTTCTGTGACACCAATTAATGGCGGGCAATCAAAAATAACGATACGATCGGGATAACGAGTAGCCAACTCATTAGCCAATGTGGCCATTTTCTCACTGGCTAATAATTCGTTAGACAAATGGTGTAGTTTCCCCGCGGGTATTAATTTCAATTTATTAATATCGGTATTGTAAATAATATCGCTTACTTGTTCTGCTTGGCCCAGTAAATAATCAATCATACCAAGCTGTTCTTCGATACCTAATTCACGCATAACACTTGGCCGTAGAACATCTGCATCGACAAGCAATACCGTTTTATCTTGTTCAAGCGCTATACTTAACGCTAAGTTAATCGCGACAAAGGTTTTACCTTCATTGGGTTTAGCACTACTGACCATAATTAAATTACTATGGTGTAGTGTTTTTGCAGCTTTACCAAAAGCATTATTTAGTAGTATTCGTTTGATTTTACGGAATTCGTCTTTAATACTTTTTCGGGTACCGTTATCAATGAGATAACCGCGCTCTGCTAAAGCTATTTTATCCAGGGTTAATTCGTGCTTTGGACTTGCGTCAACAAGCTCTCTAATTATCTCTTCTTCTTGCGGATATTGAGCCTCCTTAACAGAGGTTTCCAAGATTTTTTGCTGTTGTTTTGCTCGCGCTTTTTCGATAATACTCATAAATTATAAAATCCCTCTGATCGGCGCTAATATGACATTGGGTGCAATGGCATAAAGCATAAAAAATGCCAGCATGATGAAGAGCACACTATTAGAAATAATAAAAATCAGGGTTTTTCGTTTATGCCAACGCTGCAAGCCAAGATTTTCTGTGGCTGACACCACACCAAAAACAGGAATTCCTGTTATTTTTGCTACCTGGCTACTAGAGGTAACCACTGGATTAATCTGACTAAATAACAGTGATAAGCCAACACCAACGGCAAAAGAAAAAATAGTTGAACCCAATAAAAATAGCACGCGTTTGGGCCCAACGGGTACAGTTGGGGCTCGAGGTGGGTCAATAACCTTAAATTGTATCGGGTTCGTTGTTTCATTTGCTTGTTGAGCTAACAGTGCTGTTTCTTTGCGGTTGAGTAATTGTTCATATTTTTCTTTTGTAATATTATAGCCACGATTCAATGAGGTTAACTCTGCTTCAATTTCTGGCAAAATGTGAATTTTGCTTTCAAGTTCTTTAACCTGCCGGCGATAATCATTTGCTCGAACGGTCGTTGATGCCACTTGATTTTCTAACTGATTCACTTGAATTTGCAATTGTTGTATAACGGGGTTTTGGCTGCTTAAAAGTTTACTGCCATCGTCATTTTTAGTGCTACTTAAATATTCATCAATTTCTTCACTGCGTTTATTATTTAAGTGAGCAAGTCTGCGTTTCACTTCTTTAACATCAGGGTGCATTTCAGTGTAACGTAATTGCAGTGAATCTAAATTTGCTTCTAATTCAGCAATACGATCGTCATAAGTGGTTTGAATACTATAAGAATTCTTAATGTTATTTTGAGCGTTACCGCCACTGGACGGAGATGAGCTTAATTGCGCTTTCGCAGACTTTAATTGAGTCTCTAATTCACGTAAACTTAAATCAATTACCTTTAATTGCTCTTTTACAAGATTTAACTTTTGATAATAGCCGCCATATTGACCGGGTAAAACGTCACTATATTTTTGTTTGAAATCGGTCAACCTAGACTCAGATGCTAATAAACGATTTTCATAGTCTTTGATCTGGGTATCTAAGAACTTTTGTGCTGAGTTAGAATCGTTTCGATTTTCACCTAAAGTATTCTCAATAAAAACAGTTAATGCAGAATTAACGACATTTTTTGCCATTTCAGGATCTTTATCTAGGTAAGAAATGGTAAAAATATTGTCTGCGCGACCACCCGTTTTTCTAATCGTAATATTAGATTTTAAGTGATTGATTAATGACTCATAAGCTGCAGGTGTGGTGGCTTGCACATCTAAATCTGTCATACGCGTTATGCGCTCTAGATTTGGGCGACTTAACAGCGTTTTAATCATTAAGCGGATTTGTGTTTGGGGATCTGTTTTAACCGTTAAACCTTTTAACAACGGACCAAGGATCGATTGAGTATCTACGTATATACGGGCTTCAGACTCATATACATTATCGAGTTGAGCAATATAAACCCACGCTAACGGGCATATTAACCAAGTTGATATGATAATAAAGCGACGCTTAAGCCAAATCCCTTTAAGGTAATCTATAATTTGTTCTATAATTTCTTGCATTCCCGACCTCTAAAACAGGTAAATAAAGCTATTACGTTTAAAACCATGTTTCAGGTATTACGATAATATCGCCAGGTAATACATCAACATTAGCTGATATTTCCCCATTTTTAATTAAGTCTTCAATAAATATGTCATATTGTTTTTGTAGACCATTTTCTATACGAACTAATATTGCCCCGTTACCATTGGCAAAATCAGTTAGGCCACCAACGCGGATCATAACGTCTAATAAGGTCATATGTTGAATATAGTTTACTGCTTTGGGCTGGGCTGCTTCACCAATAATGCGAATTTGTTCACTGAAGGGGCCAACAAAATTATTGACCGTTACGGTCACAACAGGTTCTCGCAAATAGGTAGCTAGTATTTCTTCAATTGAGCGGGCAAGTTCCGTTGGTGTTTTGCCTGATACGGGAATATCTTCAACTAGCGAGGTGGTGATCATGCCATCAGGACGGACGACAAAGGTGCCAGAAACCTCAGGATTACGCCAAACAAAAATATTGACCACATCGCCGGCACCAATTAAATATTTGTACGAGTCAACATCAACAGTGTTTGACGGGTGAAGCTGGGCAGGAGGTAATGTAAGTGAACTACATCCGGTTACAATATTACCTAGTGCAAGAAATATAAGTGCTTTTAATGTATTAGTCATGCATTTTTCCATGGTATTAACCTTCTTATTTACAACCGTTTTTTATATAAGCGATCAGATTGTATTTGATTTTTACATCTGATGCACATTATTTAATATATTGTAAATATATTGTAAATCAACTGCATTAAATATACTAACATTTGCACATACTAATCTTTACATTTAGTAATGAATCAACTCTAATAAACACCTGAGAAAATAAAAGCATTGCATGCTGGTTTATTTTTATTCACTAAAAGGAACTTTCCAACCTTATGTCGAGCCTTAAATTTCGCGACTTATCTTCGGGTAGCAAGTCTCTAGTCTTAATAGAATTTTTCTGTTTTGCAGGCGCACTTTTGCTGAGCCTATATTTAAATAGTTTATTTCATTTTGTTGCTTACGATACACAAAGTATCGCGTCAAACGTGTTGTTTATCCACGCAGTTGTTTTTGCTTTAATGGTTCAGCTTTCATGTTTGGCAATGGGACTTTATAACTCAAAATTAAGGGAGAACTTGCGAGGCGTAATGAGAAGATTACTGGTGTCGGTCGCTATCGGTTTTTTTATTGTTTCTTTGCTCAACCCTATTTACGGTGCTGGCGCGTTAGCTATTGAGCTACTAGCTACGGCGTCATTAATAAGTTTGTTCATAGTGAGTGCTGTGAGGTATTTAACGCTACGAATAGACTTCTTTGGTTTCAATAAACGCAATATCCTAGTATTAGGGGGAGGTGAACGTGCCTCGATTATAGAAAGGCGAATGCGTCGTGATGTTGACCGACAAAACTTTTTTATGCATGGCTTTGTTATCCTTAATGGCGATGCTGACCATGGCATCATCAATGAAAATATCATTAAGTTAGATACCTCATTAGTTAATTACGCGTTAGAGCATCAAATTGATGAAATTGTTGTGGCCAACGACGAGCGCCGAGAAAACCTACCTGTGGATGAACTTTTTGCTTGTAAAATTAGGGGCGTTGAAATAACAGAAATTCTTGACTTTATAGAGCGTGAAACTGGTCAAATTGCTGTTAATTTAATTTATCCAAGTTGGGTTATATATTCGAATGGCTTTGCATCACCTAATCATCTACGAAACACTTTAGACTGGATTTTTAATGCGGGTATGGGCTTTATTTTACTGATGGTTACTTGGCCTATTATGCTCATTACTACCCTATTAATTAAGTTAGATGAGGGCTTAAAAGCGCCTGTTTTTTATTCTCAAGAGCGTGTTGGCGTAGATGGCCAAGCCTTTAGTATTATTAAATTTAGAAGTATGCGACTTGATGCAGAAAAAAATGGAGCTCAAATGGCTTCAGAAAATGACGATAGAACCACCAGAATTGGCAAGTTTATTCGAAAATATCGCATTGATGAACTACCGCAAATATATAACGTAATGCTGGGTGAAATGGGTTTTGTTGGCCCTCGTCCCGAGCGTCCAGAGTTTGTTCAGCAGTTGATTAAGAATATTCCATACTATAATGAACGTCATAACGTTAAGCCGGGTTTAACAGGCTGGGCGCAACTTAAGTACCCATACGGCGCTACAGAAAATGACTCTTTAGAAAAGCTAAAATACGATTTATATTACATCAAACATCGCAGCTTTATGTTGGATTTACTGATTTTAATAAGAACAGTTGAAATCATTTTATTTGGCAAAGGCCGCTAAAGCCTCCTACCCTAATGCCTTTAAATTCAAGTGCCTATGCACTTGAATTTGAGCGTTAGCTTCAAGAGTAAATTCTACATTTATGTAGGTTTCACACCGTAATATTAATCACTTAAAATCCCTTTGTTAACCGTTTTTGTTAACCGTTTTTGTTAACTGAAAGCTGACAGCTAGCAACTTAAAGCTTCAAGCTGTCGTGATCATTTAAAGGGTAGGTGCGTTAAGACACAACTCCATAAATCTTCTTTCAGTAAAGGGCTCAGAAATCGAGAATCGTCCTAACTGAAATTTGTTAGACTTTAATTCTTGATTGATAAAGTATCGAAAAGTGAAAGCAAGTTGATATCCTTGTCGATCTATTTCATCAAACATGTCTTTGTTATAGGTTGAGGCATTACCCACGGGGTAAGAAATAGACAATACTTTTTGAGCTAATTTCGCTTCTAATAACATTTTTGCATGCGATAATTCATGTGATAGTTCTTTGGCGCTTAGGCCTGAAAAAATACGATGCGAATGTGAATGAGCACCGATTGTCATGCCGGCTGATTCCATTTCAGCTATATGCGCCCAAGTCATAAATTCACTGTCATAATGCTCTAATACCAAGCCAGTAATCTGGCGTAATTCTACTAATTGCTTTTCTATCGGCGCCGATGCTGATTTGAATTGACTTAGTACGGCTCTAATTTTTTTATTTAACGTTGTGTTAGATAATACAACCGGCTTATGCCACGAAGGCAGACTCAGTTCATCTAAATTACACTGCCTAACATGCCAGGCAATTTCATCCCACCAGGGAACAACTTCTGATTCAATTAGCCCGGTAGCAACAAAAAAGGTGGCGGGAACATTCATGGCCTTTAAAACAGGAAAAGCTAATTCGTAGTTATCTAAATAACCATCATCAAAGGTAATGTAAGCGAGCTTTTTATCAACTATCTGGCCACTATTGACTATGGTTATAAAGTAAGCCTGATTGATAATTTCAAAATTATTTTTAATAAAAGCAACGTGTTTTTCTAAGTCTTCTACGCTACAAGAAAATATATTAGGGTCATACTTGCCCTTATTAGCGTCACCTATACGATGAAAATTAAAGCAATAAATGCCATTTTGTCGATAACGCCATAATATTTTTGTCATGCCTAAATGACGGAAAATTCGCGTTCTAATTTTATTGAACAGCATGCGCTATTTCGCAATAAAATCAGGTTTGGGTAAGATATAATCACGGTATTGATCAGGACTGCCTGCCTTATTTGCTTCGGCTGCTTTAATCATATTGTACATTTCCCTACTATTAACGTAATGCAGTTGATGATGCTCACCATCGTTGTATTTAGCTTCTAAATAAGAAAACATATCATCAACAGGCTTCCCTAATATAACGTCCATATCTCTTTCTTGTGTGCCATGAGTGTGCACTTTAATGAATATCCAATCAGGCTTACCCTTAACATGCACATTAGCTTCTACCCATAAATCAACACGCTTATCAGTCGGCTCCATGCCTTTTCTAATGTCAGCGTTCTCGATTTGAGGGAAAATGCCTTTTTTTAATTTTTTCCAGTTCAACATCAATGGGCCGTTCACTATCATAAGGTCACCCCATGGGCTTCCTCCAACACTCACGTTAACACCCGTGTTATGCGATTTAGGTTTAAGAGCATCATCTTTGGCGTAATAGATACTATTAATGGTTTTAGGTTGTGTACTATGGGGGGCCGACGGATAGGTAAAGTCGGCATAACAACCGGTTTCTTTTAAAACAATTAATTCGTCGTTTACACCACAAAGCTTACCGTCATGACCTGAATTATCTAGTGTCCAATTGCCATGAATAAAGCCATACATTAATTGCCCTGTTTCTGGGTGATGAGACAAGGCACCATGGTCATTATGTAAAACATGACAAAATTGGCTAATAGACGCTCTAAGGTTATCAGAGGTGTCATTGTCATGATGCAGGTGTACTTCTATCTCACCAAAACCAGCGCGACATAATTTAGCGATTTTATCTAAATGTTCAAAGCGATACTCTTCCTCGGGGTAGAAAAAGGTATGTTGAGGGTGTACGCCGTTGGCATCAAGGTGCTTACTTGCCATGGCGGGATATTCCTCACACCAACGGTCAACACGGCTGCGCTCAATATCAATGCTATTTGGCTTACCCCACTGTGGTTCATAGTGATCAACAAAGGAGAAAATAATATGTTTGGTATTTGCCGCGTTGTGGGCTGGCTTGTTCATGCGTTGTTTAATGTATTGTGGCAGCCACTCCTGCATATTTTTCTTCTTTAAAATAAGAATGAATAGATATAAAGATATGAAAAATAAAAATAAAAATAAAATAATCACTAGCGAGTTGTCCTTTGCCAAGTTCCCTGCACGTTGGAACTAAAATATTTAATAAATCCACGCATCAATGCCAGATTCATCGCTACAAAAAAAGCTAAAAGTGCGATTAACGTTGTTGTTTTCTTGTCATCAGCTTGTTGTTTAATGCCATAAAAGGCAGTGACATAAAATATTAATTGTGCTGCCAGTATCGCTTGATAAAAATCACTATCAAGTAACAGCACATTGCTAATTAAGGCTATCAACATCAAGTGTGGTACAAACCATCGGCAGACTTTATGGCTGATGTAAGCGACAAAACGCCAACCTAATAAAGGGTTTAAAGCCCAATACATCTTAAAAAAAGCTTGGTAATTACCTAAGCCAATGCGCACTCTTCTGCTTTTTTCTTCGGCAAGGTTTGGGGCTATCTCTTCAACGGCTATGGCTTCAGGGTCGTAAACTAAACGAAAACCTTGCTTTGCCACATTCATCGCAATTTGAAAGTCATCAACAATTGTGTTTGCAGGCAATGGCATAAAAAGTGACTTTCTAATAGCATAAATAGCACCGTTTGCCCCTTGCAGCGCATTCAGTCTAGATTCATGAAATTTTAGTACTTGTTCGTAACGCCAATATACGTTGTCTTTATTGTCACCCGTATCGCCATCCACGAGATGCAGCTCACCGCAAACCGCGCCAATTTTATCATTGTTAAAATGCCGAGCTAATTGCGCTATGGTATCAGATTGAAAATGGGTATTAGCATCAGAAAATATGATGATATCGTCAATGGTTTTTTTAACTAAGTCATTTAAAACACTCATTTTTCCTCTGTTAGTGTTGAAAACATGTATGTGTAAATTTTCGACATCAAATGCTGAGAGTATTTCTGCGGTTTGATCGTTACTGCCATCTGAGCCAATTAATAACGTAAGCTTTTCTTTTGGGTAATCTAAGCTTAATAGGTTTTCTATTCTGGCTTTGATGCAAGATTCTTCGTTATATGCAGCAATAATGACAGTAACAGCTGGGTATTCCTTAATATTTAAGGTCCGGCGTTGATGTCTGCGCCATAAATACTTAGTGTCGCTGAAAGCTTGTTTAATACCACTAAAAGTAAATAAAACTAACGGGTAAATAAAATAACTGTAGATAATTATTGTGACGCTAACCCAAAATAAGCTTTCCATTAACTCGCTGCCCCGTGATTTTTTTTCACATACGCTTTGGCAGGTATACCAAGCATAGTTGCGCCTTTATCAGCATTCTTAGTCAGTACGGCATTAGCACCAATTTTTACATCATCAGCGACGGTTAGTCCGCCAATAATCTTTGCACCCGCACCAACAAATATATTATTAGCTAAAATAGGCGATTGACCTTTTTCATCACCAATAACCACGCCACTTTCTAAGGTAATATTATAGCCGCCAACCACCTTAGAATTAATCACGATGCCCATAGGGTGCATAATGACAAAACCTGGGGCAAAGTCAGCGCCACTGCCGATAACACAAGCATTTAAAAATTTATTAACCCATTGAAAAAAGTAAGCCAATAAGCCAAGTTGGTGGGTAGCGCACCAGCGCATACATCGATACAGCACATTCGCGCTTGTGCCGTCAGCCATGACAATTCTGAGCATACTGACATCAGCACCATCTTGGGCAAAAATTTGTTGCTTTCTTCTTAAGTCAGCTTTTAAATTATCCATTTAAATTAACATCTCGACTTATATCTAGACTCACGAGCGATAATAACTGCGCCGCGTTATGCTGCCATTGGCGCTCGCTTTCAATATAAGCACGGGCATTACTGCCGACGGCTTTATGCGCTTTTCTATCATTAACAATGTTAAAAACCTTGTCGATACAGGCTTGTTTGTCGCCAGCTGGAAACAACCAACTGGTAACGTTATCTCGAACAACCTCGGCAATAGGACTAAAGTCAGGAGCGATCATGCCTTTGCCCATCGCCATAAATTCAAATAATTTCATCGGTGAACCATAATCATTTGAATCGGGTAATATCCCTAAATCCATGGCGGATAAATAGGATGAAACTTGCTGATGTGGCACTTTACCCGGTAAAATAACTTGCGATTCAACTCCGGCTTCAATCACCTTGTTTTTAATCCCCTCAAAAGCGACACCATCGCCTACTAGCAATAATACTAGTTCAGGTGTTTGTTTTAATCGATGGCAAACTAAATCTACAAACCAGTCAATACCATGCCAATGCACAAATGCACCGACATAACCCAGTACTATTTTGTTTTCAATACCGAGTTTACTTCTTAAAGCGCAACCTGAGCTTTCATCAATAACAAACTTATCTAAGTCGGCCGCATTGGGTGAAACAACCGAGTTTGCAATCTCACCGTAGGCTTGCTCAGCGACTTGCTTAAATCGCGTTGAAATAAACACTAAGCCGGTAGCATTTTTAAAAGTCCAAGCCTCTATTTTTGCAGCAAGCTTTTTAAAGCTTAATGCACGCACCCTTTGAACTTGGCAAGAGTCGTTAATTTCTAGCACTATGGGTAAGTTCTGACGTTTTGCCCACCAAACACTGGAAAACATAAATAAAGAATAACGTTCATAAATAAGGGTAATATTTTTTTCTTTAACCGCTTTACGTAAACGTATTAAGGCAATTAAATTAAAAGCAAGTTCAAAAATTTCAAAGACAAATTCTGGCACATGTTTAGTCAGATCAGAAAGTATGGAAAAACTACTTTTTTTAGTCGGTGCTTGCACCACTTTTTCAAACGTAGCGTTTGCCTCCTCCGTTTCAGGCTCTGCACCGGGCAAAGACAAAATATAAACATGATTATTTAACTGCTTCAAGCCTTTAACAACACCTCGAATATGCACACCTTCAGCACCTCTGCCACGGGTTCTATGATGAAATAAAATATTCACTCGTATTTGTGCTCCAGTGCGCTAAAACAGTAACCTTGCGCAAGCCATTGCGGAATTAGTATGTCAAGTGCATCAATACAACGTGTGTTGTCGTCATGAAATAGAATAATATCGCCAGACTTAACTGGCTGTTTTAGTAAGCGCTCGGCAATTATATTAGCAGGCTCTTTTAAAAAGTCCTGAGAGTCGCGACTCCAATGCACGGCGGTAATTTTTTTTAGCAGCAGTGTCAATATTAAGCGTTTACCCCAACGCCCCTGAGGCGCTCTAAATAAGGTACAAGGTTTACCCGTAACCTGTTTAATAATGAGATTAGTTTTATCAATTTCTATTATTTTTTTAGTATGTGAAATTTTATCAAACGCTGGATGACTATAAGAGTGATTCGCGATGGTGTGAGCGCGCTTGTGGATTTCGTGCAATAAATCAGGGTTTCTTTCTGCTCGACTACCAACAATAAAAAAGGTGACCTTGATTTGATATTTATCGAGTAAATCCAACAAACGCTCGATTACGCCCGGAACAGGGCCATCGTCAAAGGTTAAATAGAGTGTTTTTTCTTGTTGAGTTTTGCTCAATAAAAATAAACGGTCGGGCAGTATGATTGACCTGAGGAGATATTTTAATTTACCGAGCATTAAATCATAGTTCCATTATTTTGATTAAATCACATTGTAACAGTAACGATTAATAATCATACCCTGAATGTTAATAATATTACTATCAAGTGTTAATTTGCATTAACATTTGCAGTAGTTGCTGGCGATTTTTTTGCCAAGAAAACTGTAAGCTATGCTGCTGTATTTTTTCTTTATCCCATGTGTTTGATAAAATATAAGCTAAGCCATTGGCCACGGCCAAGTCACTCTTAGCCGAAATTATTTTGCCACAAATTTTTTCATCAACTACTTCAGGAATACCACCAACATTACTGACCAATACCGGTGTGCCACACGCCATTGCCTCAAGTACTACATTTGGCACACCTTCGTTATAACTAGGTAAGGCTAAGGTACGAGCTTGGCTAATAAGCTCAGGCAATTGGTCATGATCAACACTGCCCAATAAAATAACCTTGTCACTGATGGCTAAATGTTTTGCTTGGCTAGAAATTTCACTGCGTAAATTACCAGGCCCAGCATATAACAATTTAAGGGTAGGGTGTTTTTCACTTATTGCAGCAAAGCCTTTGAGAAGCTCAATGACACCTTTCTCTTTTTTTAAATTACCAACATATAAAATATAATCATCAGTTTTTTCTTTTGATATGGCATGCTGAACTTGAAATTTTTGCTGATCAACACCGTTGTAAATAACATGAATTTTTTCTTTATTAACACCCATAGCTATCATTTCATTAGCTAGAGCCTGAGAGACTGACAAAATACCTAAAGCTCTTTTACTGGCATTAACTATTTGTTTGGCGCGAGCCGGCACCTTGCCATGCAAATTAATATCACTGCCATGCACTTTAAAATAGAAGTCACAATTAAATAGCTTGCTGATCCAACTAGCCGCTACTGCATCGGGAAAGGCCCAGCTGGCAAATATTTTTTTCGGCTTTTTGCGCATTAACCAGTAACCAGAATGCAGCATTATCGAGGCAAACATCATGGCACTATAAAATCGACGACCAAACTTTGGCAGGTAAAAGTAAGGCACGTATCGCAAGTTTTCGGTTTGCTTGAGCTCTTTTCTATGTGAAATAAAATCAGCAAAGGCAATAGGCACTAAAACACTTTTAGTAAAGTCATCATCGAGTTGAGTAAACTGCTGACGGTTGAATGTTGCGCGATTAGGCTCCCAAGGTAAAGGGTATAAATTAGAGATTATAACAAGTGATTGTTTGCTTTTATCAGAGTTCACAGATAGTTACTCTGTGTTTGCCGCTAACGGTTAGCGGGATATCATCTACTAGATCAAACACCAGCTGTAACTCGTTTTCAGCGTATTTATTTATCTCTTTGGCAATGTCATTTTTGTTTTGTTCAGTAAAGTGCTTATTGGTAATCAACAGTATCTGCAAACTAGATATTTCGCTTTGCTTAACTTGAAATTTATCTATGCCAATAAATTCTTTAAATAAATGTGGAAAAAGCTCGCCGGGAATTGATTTGCCAGAAGCAGTTTTAATCATATCGAGTTTACGGCCATCAATACTGCTCATAATAGGTAACGGGTTTTCGCACCCACAAGCTTGGTCTATTAAAGTTGCCCTGTCGCCATTAACATATCGAATTAATGGCATGCCATAATTATATAAGTCGGTAACAACCAAATCGCCTGACTCGCCAGTTATTGACTGTCCTAAATTGTTAACAGTTTCCACCACTAGGTGATCACTATTAATATGCAGTTTTTTGTGTTCTTGGCATTCCGCCGACATCAGCATAAATTCACGGCAACCAAAGGTATTATAAACCTCACAGTTAAAAGCTTTTTCGATGACTTGTCTTTGAAATTCGTGTAATGGCTCGGCACCCGTCAGAATCGTTTTTGGGGGGAATACCGAGATTTTGTGTTCGATAATAAATCGAGCTAATTCATATAAAGGGTTCACATAAGAAACCATTGCTGTGGGTCGATAACTATTTATCTCCTCTACATAGGTATGCATATTGTTGGTGTTCATGGCGAACGAATTAAGCATTTTTCTATTGTAAAACCTATGGTACAAGTTATTTTTTATACTTTTAAATAATGTGGGTTGACCAATATCAGCCCCCCAAAGGTATAACGTTTTTTGCCCTAAGCCTGCGCCTAACCAACCATAACCGCGCCACATAATAGCTTCTCGGCGTGTATTGCTTTCTATATCAAGTTCGAAACGAAACGGTTGCCCTGTAGAGCCACCGGTCGCTTTTTTGATATTGTTTTTTGCGTTATTGGCGACAATGTCACGATAATGCTCGGTAATATCATCTTTAGTCACTAAGGGGAGTTTGGCAAAATCTGACATAGTTTTAATGTCATCAATAGAGTGTATGCCAACTTTAGCCCAAAACTTTGGATAAAAACTGGTATGTTGAAATGCATGCTCAAGTAATTTTCGCAGCTGCTGCCACTGATGTTGCTTTAACTCTTCAGGCGTCCAGGTTAAATGTTGTTCATAATGGGTGATATGTTCAACAAGATTTTTACCTTTAACAAGTTCATACATCGGCATTAATACATGACGAAAAATTGCGGTATACATCAGTAAAAATCTTCCTTTTATTTTTAGTCGTCCAATGGCTTAAATTTAACAAATTAATTACATAAAAGTAACGCTTTTATAGTAATATTCTTAGATAATAAAAAATTAAGTGCTTTGTTGATAATAATACCGCAATTGTTATGACTTAAATAAAGGCATATGTAGCGTTAATTATTTTAACTAAATATCTATGCACTGACTTTTGGGCGGCATTTATGCTGTTAACTTGGCAGGCTAAAGTTTGGCTATATGGTTACCTGTGTGAATTACACAGAGAAGTAAATAAAAGGAAGTTTTTGTGTCGCAAGTATTAGTTTCTGTTGTTGTACCTGTATATAACGGTGCAGAATATTTAGAAAAAACTGTTGAATCGATATTAGCTCAAGACTATGAAAATATTGAACTTATTTTAGTTGACGACGGTTCTGTAGATAATTCAAAAGCTATTATTAGCCAACTTGTAGCGCAAGCTCCCCGTATAAAACCTTTTTTTAATAGTAATGGCGGTGTTGCTCACGCTAGAAACTTTGGTATCGCGCAAGCAAAAGGGGATTTTATCGCCTTTTGTGATCAAGATGATTTATGGCTACCAAGCAAGCTCAGTCAACAAATGCCATTGTTTAGTAATAACAAAGTTGGTCTAGTTTATTGTGGCGCCATCACTGATTATATTTTATATAAAAGACAGTCAAGGTCAGGCTTTAAAAATAAGTACAAAGGCAAGGTTTTTGAGCAATTAGTACAATTAAATATGCTCACTTGCTGTACCGCTGTAGTTCGGAAAAGCGACTTACAGCAAGTCGATGGTTTTGACGATGACAGAGCGTTAATGGGGGTAGACGACTGGCACCTTTGGCTTAAATTAGCCATGGTTTGTGAGTTTGATTTTGTTGCAGAACACCTCGCTGTTCACGTATTTCATGGTGACAATTACTCATTAAACGATGAGAAAATGCATGAAGCTGAAATGGTATGTTTAAAAAAAATTGAAACAATAGCGACTACTTACCAAAAAACTGCAGACTGGTCGTTAATCAAACAACGGCTACACCTTAGGTATGCTAAGTCTTATATTTATTCGGGCTTGTATAATTTAGCCGGTAATACTTTGATTCGTGCGCACCGAACTAAAAAAAATATTCCGTGCTTGTTAAAAGGCTGGTTCATAAAATTAGTGCCAAACTTTATTTGGCATATACTGCAAAAAAATAAACGTAAATTAGCCGCTAAATAGTGACACTATATTCAGGTTTTCTGTTGGTGGTTTTTTCACTATAAACGTTGGTTTAAGTAAGTTGGGTGAAGTAATAAAAAAGAATAAAAGGATTTTTTTGATGAATAAAATACAACTTGCTAGCGCATTAGTTATTAATTTGTTTTTTTATATGCTTGGTAAAATTATCCCAAAGCGTAAAAGTTTATGGGTGTTTAGCGCATGGTTTGGTCAAAAATATAGTGACAACCCTAAAGCTTTCTTTGAGTTTGTAAATAAGCATCATGGCGACAGAACGCAAGCGGTATGGATCACTAAAAATCCTAATATATTGACAGAGCTTCAGCAAAAAGGTTACTGCGCTTATCATGAGAGAAGCTGTAAAGGAATTTGGCATCAATTACGAGCGAGTAAGGCTTTTATTTGTCAGTCGCTGCATGATGATCTATTTTCTCCTTGTATAGGGCAGAGCACAGAGGTAGTTCAGCTCTGGCATGGCATTCCTTTAAAAAAAATAATGTTCGACGTCTTTGGTGGGCGTGAAAAACAAAAAAACTCAATGGGGCGGTTTATTGATTGGTTGTCACCTTATAATAAACACCGAAATGATATTGTTGTCGCCACCAGCGAACTGACACAAAATATATTAGCAAAAGCATTTAGAGTTCCTCTAAACAAGGTATTAACTTGTGGCTTTCCTCGTAATGATGTTTTTTTTGAAAATATTAAATATATTGAAAACGAACAATTTAAATGTATTTACATGCCAACTTTTCGAGGTGGAATGGCGTCTGAATGTGATCTGTTTGAAAAGTACGGATTTGACATTGAGCAAATGGAAGCTGAACTTACAAAGCATAATATTAAGTTAACGTTACGCATGCACCCAGTAAATAAACCTCCCTATCAAATAGTAAAACAAATAAAAAATTCAAAAAATATTAAGTTAGATGCAGGAAACGACATATACCAAACAATCAACCAATATGATTGCTTAATCACAGATTATTCAAGTATTTATTTTGATTTTCTATTGTCTAATAAACCTATTGTGTTTGCACCGTTCGACTTAGACCCTTATAAAAAACGTGAACGAGCACTTTATTTTGAATTTGAAGAGGTGACATTAAAGCCCTATTGTTATAGTTGGAATGACATCTTAAATCGATTAATTATGCTAAAAAATAATAATGTATCGATAGAGTATAAAAATCAGTACGATCATTTAAAAGCTAAATTTCATGATAAAACTCATCACGATTCTTTGCCATTCTCAAATCAACTTTATAATGAACTGACCAAATAACAAATAAGGATATAAGTTTATGAAAAAGGTACTTACCTTTGGCACATTTGATTTATTTCATATTGGTCATTTACAGATATTAAAACGGGCAAAAGCCCTAGGTGCTTATTTAATTGTTGGTGTATCAACCGATGCGTTAAATTTCTCTAAAAAGCAGAGAAACCCAATATGTAATGAACAGCATCGCATGGAAATAATTAAAGAATTAAAATGTGTTAATGAAGTTTTCTTCGAAAAGTCACTGGAGTTAAAACGCGAATATATCATCGACACTAAGGCTGATATATTAGTGATGGGGGATGATTGGCAAGGGCGTTTTGATGAGTTTAAGGATATATGCGAAGTTATTTATTTACCGAGAACACCTTCGATTTCAACCACTGAAATTATTGAAATAGTAAGAGAAATAAATTAAAACCAGTAGATCAAATGAAAACTTCCATTTGGTTTTATTAAGCACAATTACTAACTTTTAAAATACAGCCTAAACTCTGTTATTAAGTAGTAAACTGGTGGTTTATCTTTGTCATTTTAATGTCACACATTTGAAATACCCTTTAATCTCTATAGAGATTAAAGGGTATTTCAAATGAGCGATATTATTTTATATGGGGCTTTTGATCGTCACAATTATGGAGACTTGTTATTTCCATTAATAATGGAACGTGTCATTAAACATCAGTTCCCGGGTAAGTCGGTAGTGGTAGCAGGTTTAATTAATAGTGATCTATCTGAATATGGCGCACCCAGAACTATTGCTATAAATAAAGCGTTGAAAAGTAGTAAGCCTGACGCAACGGTTATTCTTGCTGGCGGTGACGTTGTTGCTTGTGATTGGCAATCAGCATACGGCTACTTACTACCTAAAGTAATATTTCCACTATATGAGCGGATTGCTTGTTATTATTTTTCAAAAGTAACCGATCAGCTAGTTTCACGAATGGTAGGTTTAACCTCAACACTTCCCTTTAATTTAAATCGCAATGATTTAGGGGCTACACGGAAGATTATCTATAATTCAGTGGGTGCGACAGGGGTTTCTAGCGTTACCAATGAAAATGAAATGTTGTCGTTAAGCAAAGTGATGAATGAAGCTAGTTTTGTCTCTGTTAGAGATGTATTTTCACAGACTCAATTAACAAGAATTGGATATTCATCCCCACAACTGGCACCTGATTCAGCTACCGTTATGTCTTCATATATATCGGTTGATGAATTGGAAAAAAAATCATCATGGGCGACTAAAAATATAATTGAAAAATATATTGAAGGGTATATCGTTTTTCAAATATCACAAGCACATGTTCATGGTAAGGAAGCCGCATTTGCCATGGCATTATCGAACGTAAGTCGCAATTGCAAGTTACCGATAGTCTTTATAGCGATAGGAAATGCTACAGGACATAGTGATGCTGTAGGTGTGCATAAAGTTTCGGCTATGCTAGCTGATGATGTTACTTATGATAGCTACTTAGATGGCAATATTTTTGATTTAATGAATATTATTCGTAACGCGGCTTGTTATTGTGGTACCAGCTTACATGGCTTGATTACTGCTATGTCTTTTGGCGTGCCAAGGGTAGCTTTACTGCCCAACCTGAGAAAAAAAATTAATTATATGAAAACCTGGGATCTGCCTCATATGCCTAAAGGCATTAAACCAGAAGAGCTAACCTCAGCAATAGAAGTAGCAATGGCTACACCAAATAAAGACTTAAAAGCATTAGGAAATAAATTAACTGATGCATATATGGCAAGCTTCAAATGTTTAAGTGAAAAATTTTAAATATATAGTCGTTAACTGTTTATCGAGAGAAACGCATATTTCAAATATTTGAAATATAATAGAAATGCTATGATGAGTTTAGTCGTTTATCCATAAGGTTTCAGGGTATGCACTTAGTACGGCCTAACAGCTATAGTTAAAAATAACAGCCAATGAAGTATATGGTCAAGGCTAATTATGGAGGTTACCAATAAACTCACTTACTCTTAATTTTAGTCTCTTATACACCAGATAAAGGAGCAATAACTAGTGTCTTTCGATCGGAGCGTAGATGTGATATCTCCCCTATATCAAGCCCAGAACACAGAATTAGATGTCAATATTAAAAACGAAATTTTACAAACGAAAAAATGGAAAGTACTGATAGGAACATTTCTATTTGTTCTTATAGTATCGTTAATTTTGGTATGGACTAGAGAAAATATTTTTGAAAGCCAAGCGACTATCCAGCTGTCTAAAACGCAGATACCCGGTGAGCAATCTTCTGCTACTTTGATGACAGGTAGCTTGCAAAGTCAGCAGCGCCTAACAAGCCACAGCATATTAATAGCAGTTAATCACAGTATACTCGTTAATTATGGTATACAAAGTAGTGTGCAGTTACTGAGTGAAATGCTCAGTGCAGAGCTCCAAAATGGTCAAATTATTAACCTTAAGGCAACAGGTAGTAACCGTGAGCAATTGCAGCCCATTTTGTCTACTTGGGTAGAAGAATACCTTCATACTTTTAGTGCAGAAAACAATAATAATAATGCTGACAGTATATTAAGAATAAGTAACATGCTTAGTGCGTTAGAGGAAAAAATATCGCAGCAAAAAACAGTGTTAATTGCCTATAGCCAAAATAACAACATTGTCTCTCTTGAGCGTGATGAAAATAGAATTTTAAATAAAGTAAACTCGCTGGGGGAATTGCTACATACTGCCGAACAAGACTACCTCAACCAGCAAGAGATAGTAAACCGTATTAACTATGCTAAAAAAGAAGACCAGTTAATTATTCATCCTAAAGATGAGGTTACTATTGGCACCATAAAACAAAATATAGCTGAAATTGAAAATCAACTGAGTGACTTTTCTGAGAAATATACCCGAAAATATATGGAGAAAGATCCTAGAATAATTTCGATGAAAAAAACATTATTAAATCTGCAAAACCAATTAGAAGAACAAAGTCTATTAAGCCAGACCATGTACGTAAAAGAAGCGAATAATAACTTGCTGGTAGCAAAAAGTAAGGTAAGCCCATTAACCGAGCAACTTGATACTCTCAGTGTAAAAGCGCAAGTTTTTAATCGTAGTTTAAAAGAATATACTCGTTTGAACGATTCATTAAATCAGTTGGTAACGCAAGCGCAAAGCCTAAAAGATAGCCTGCTTGTACAGGAAATGCAGCAAGTAGCTAAGTCTCAATTTAAGGTGCTAGAATATCCGTTTGTGCCTAGTTACCCGATTGCACCGAATAACCAAAGAGACTCTTTGATTAGCCTGCTAGTAGCAGTTGTTATTTCACTATTAGCATTATTCTTGTTTAGTTATATTGTACGACAAAAACAGGCATCAACAGTTTTTTCAAACTATACCGTAGTGCCCAATGACATGAGCGATAAGCGACAACTGCTTCATCAGCAAGAGGCTCAAACATCCGAAAATCAAGCATTGCTTGAACAAAAATCTGCTACGGAAAGTTTTCGACTTTTAAGTGCTGGTGAATGTCATAAACTGGTGAGTTTTGCTAGTAAACAAGGAAAACTTGTTATTTTTCTAGTATTAAGTGGCGTGAATATTAAAGAGTTATTAGCAATTAAGTTACAGGATGTTGATTTAGAAAAAAACACCCTTGAAGTTAACGGAGCGTTCGCCAGAAATATAGCGTTACCATCTGAAGTTAGCGTGTTAGTTACTGAAGTAATGCAGTATAAAAACACGCAAGACAATATTTTTGATGAAAATTATTCACTTGAAGAACTAGCACATTTAACTATTAATAGTGCTCACGATGCAGAGCTAACAGAGCCTGAGGAAATTAACCTAGAAAATCTGCGACATACTTATCTTATGTTTTTGTTAGAGCAAGGAGTGAAATTAAATAGTATGGAAAAAATAGCGGGATATATTAACCCCGCTCAATTGGCGCTTTACCGTACCAATAGAAATAATACGCCGTTGCAGCATGCTAAGGTGAACACAATATACCCAATGCATTAATGTTTTTTTTGGATTGCCAAGAGTAACTTTATTACCCGTTCTAGAAAAATTAATGATATAAAAGCGTGGGTTCTGCCTAATATGCCTAAATAAAATAGTGCAGAAAGTTAACCTAGTGGGAGAAGTTGAAATGTTCAACCTAATGAATATTTTAAAGGGTTAGGTAATATATTAATTAACCCGTATATGGAGAGCTTTCAATCTTGAAGTGAACAATTTTATATATTTATTTATATAAAATAACGCTTTAATTTCATGGAGGGTTTTTCTATTAAATTCCATGATATTACCGATAAAGTTATGACTATAATCCCCGCTAGTATAGACATGTTGGTAGGGCTAATACCAATTATTGTAATGGCTAACGTTTGCTGTATTGGCCAAGCGTAGATATAAGTGCCGTAAGAAAAGTCACCTACATTGTTGTATTTTAATATTTTACCCTGTGGAAGGTAAGCCGCACAAAGTACTACATAGGGCATACTAAAAATGTAAGCTATAAAGAAAGTTGTTTTACTCATATAAAGCGCCAAGAGAAGTAACGATAAAACTGTTATTACCCACATAGCATTTAAATGTATATATTTTCTAAGAACATATAACCCCCCACCAATAAAAAATGCAGATGAAAATCTAAAGAACTTATAATAAAACCAGTGAAAATTTTCGCTAAAGTGAAAATAAAGATACAGTGCGGTACTGCTTAAGGCGATAAAGACTATCATTGCCTGAACAATTATCTGAACATGAGGGAAAGTGATTTTTGCCTTCTTTAATACGTAGCTTAAAATACCTAAACCTATAAGTACCACGTACATTCGTAGTTCCCATGGCAAAGTCCATAACGAACCATTAACACTTCTATCGAACGGTGCATTATAAAATACCCCAGGTAACTCTTGATAGTCGGTTAAAATAATTGTGGCGTTGTATATAATAAAATTTAACAGTTCAGAATCTTGCATGTAATTCTGCAATGAAAAACTAGACAAATAAGCGCCTAAAATTACGCAAAATAGTACAGAAACTAACAGCGCAGGAAATATTCTCAATACTCTTGATATGATGAAAAATTTCAAGTTGGTACGAACTAACAAGCTTCTTGTAACTAGTAAACCGCTTGTAATAAAAAAAATATCTACAGCTATAGACCCTAGGCTAATACCCAGTAAGTTTTTAATTGGCTCTAACTGTCTATTCCCTAAAGCAAGCGCATAGCTGTGACTTATAATAACTGCGAGTGCAGCTAACATTCTAATTAAATTGAAATTATTATTTTTACTATCAACAACGTTACTCAATGCTATTTTATTTTGGTAGCTCACATTACAATCCTAGCTTTAAGGAAATATAAACAGCAACGATAATTGACCAGCAATAAAGCATAGATCGAACAGCAAGGCGTGTAGAAAAGTGTATTGCATATTCTGGATTGAGCTTTACGAGTCTAATGTGGGACGCTATTGCCATACCTAAAAAGATGAATAGCAATAGTGTGAACATTCTACTGATAAAAAAGCCTGTGATCATAAAACCCACCAAAGAAAAGAACAGGGTTTTGTTTAGAAATAACTCTGCTTCTTCTTCAGGCGGGAGAGTTGTTTCAGCGTCGTCTAGCTTTTTCTTGCTAATTCTATCTTGAACAAATAGATAGCCCGTTAACGCGGTAAAAATCAATGCCCCGCCCCATAAAGAATAACCTGGCACTCCTAATTCAGCAGCAACATGAATATATGAATTGTGTGCCACTAAGCCATGCTCTTCAAGAAACTGCCCCATGCCGATACCAAAAATAGGGTTATGTAATAGCATGAGCACCCCAGCATACCAAGCCTCTAAGCGGCCATCGGCAGACTCGTCCATATTACTTTGTAGAGATGTTATTACTGTAGCCGCAATAGGGGCGAGAACTACAATGGTAATAAATAGTTTTGGCCCCGCATTCATTACAATAAAATATACCGCAATTAAAGCACCAGCACCGAGCATAGTGCCACGAGAACCGGTTAAATAAATACCATAAAATAGCGCCGCCAATACGGCAAACATGAATATTTTACTGACCGCCTGGCTTTTTTTATAAAAATAAATAGCAAAAGGAATGTTCATGACTAAAAACATACCTATGTCATTTGGATCATTAAAAAATCCTAAATAAGTAATGCGCCGCTCACCAAGATTAATGTAACCAACAGAATATGTGCCTAATGCCCAACCAGCGCCTTGATATGCCGTTTGTTGTACATGACCGTTATGCACCATAAGTAGCGCAGCAAAAAGACAAACAGCCATAAGTATGTGCTGGCGCTTAATACTGGTTATACAGTTTGAATATAAGAAGAGAGGAAACAGCGCACTGACCATTATGCGCTCAGATTGCTCGACACCTATCATGCCTGAGCCGTTCAAGAACCCTGAGACTATAATTAACGGCACTAAGCCTAATATCATCCAATGCTGTGGATACATTTTTATGGGTCTATGCATGGCAACAGTGGCGCCAAACGCAATAATGATAAAAATTTGAATGGTTATCCACTGAGTACTGATTTGAAACATTTCATGTGGACGAATAAGCACTGAGGCGGTATATAAAAATAAAAAGAAGAAGCCTAACGGTGAATCTTCGGTTTTATTTTTTGGGAAATAACGAGCCATACTTTTATAATTCCTTTATAAATTTTTTCTTAACACTCGGGACAATACGTGTAATAACATAATGTAACAGAGTCTTTTTAATGTCCTTATTAAGTAACAATACCCAACAAATAAGTATAATAAAAGGGAAGGCTAACGTAGCAGATAATAAAAATTCCAACCAAGTGTTAATCGTTAAATAATCCAATAAGTAACTGCCGGCCATGCCTAAAACAATGGTTATCAATAAAGACTTTGACAAACACCAATAAAGCTCGCGCATATTATAATTATTGTATTGCTTAAAAAGAAATACTTTGGCAAAGACATTAAAAATAGCACTGTTGACTACACCGCCTGCGGCCAAACCGATAAGGCCAAATTTCAAACCTAAGATAATGCTTAAAGTAATATTAAATACCACAGATGTAATAGTGATCACCGAGATATATTTATGGTTTGCCTGGGCAAATAAAACGGTATTGGCCGAATTGCTAAAAGCAGCAAACAAAGATGAAATTACCCCTAAATACAATAAATTAACCGCGTATTCAAATTCATAGCCTACCCATAAAAGGATAAACACCTTACCAAAAATAAATAGCGATAAAAATAACACCGTGGAAGAAAATAAGTTAATACTGGTGGTTTGATTAAATAGCTGCTCCATATTTTCATTGCGAGCGGCTTTTTTGTTAAATAAAGGTGAAAATACCCCGGTAATCGAACTAACGAATGCTGACGTATGCATAATTAAGTTACTGGCGATACTCGCCAAGGCCAAAGAAGGTAGGTCGAATAACTGAGTAATAATTAAAGGACGTGATTTGGTGCCAATAGTATTGGCAATACCGTTAATGACTAAGTGTTTTGAGTAAGAAAATAAATCAATAAGTTCTTTTTTGCTGGCGAGCTTAAAGCTAAACCTAAGATCAGGAAATAATCGTTTAGCATAATAAATTTTCAGGATATTGGTTAATACATCACTGGCAAGTGTTGCGACAACAGCGCCCCAAATATTCAAGTCTGATAAGAGTAAAAAAACCATAATGGCTTTTACAATAGCGTTTAATGACGATATATTTGCGTCAATATCAAAGCGTAACATACCAGAAAAAAAGCCATGAAAAGGGTTCATCATAAACCCCCACAGTATCTTCACCGATAATATTAATAAAATATCAACTAAAGTAATCTGGTCTAAACCCTCAACACCAAAAATAGCGGGTACTGTAGTTAAGCCAGCTAAAGTTAAAACAGAAAAACCACCTAAAACGGTAAAAAGCACTAGGCCGGTTGAGAAAATAACATTAACGCGCTTTTTGTCGTTTAGCTCTAAGGCTTGTACTATTTGGCGTTGTATTGCTTGCGGAAAACCCAAATCAACAACATTAAACCAACCTAATATAGATAAAATTAATAGCCATAAACCATAATGTGTACTGCCTAATTCATTAATAAAAAACGGCGTAAGCAAAAAAGACGTTAATACGACGATGCCACGTTCAAGAAACCGAAAAAGAGAGCTGGTGAGTAATTGTTTTTTCATTGAATGGTATATTTAGCTTTTGTCAGATAATTATAAGGAAAAAAGTGATGCATTAGCGGACTTTAATTATTTTTATAGTGATAAAGTATTTATAACATTTATTTGTTAATAAATCGTTAATTAAATGGGCGGGTGAGCTTATTAATAATCTTACTAACAAATAGCTTTATGGGATTTTTAACAAGCGTTATCGATAACATAGCTCGAGCATCAGCATTAAATTTTGCTTTATAGCTATTGTTTACACCCCCCATCATAAAGTCGTAATATTTTTTAGGGCAATGGGTTATCGACCAATAATGCAGGAATAACCCAGGTGACAGTTTGGCAAAATTTTTCTCGTCCCAACCACTTTGATAAAAATGATAAGTATCTTCGGTCACTAAATAATAGTGAATGGCGATAGGGTGATCATTCACAAAAACAGCACTTGCGGCTACAGAATTACTTTGATTTTTAATGAGCATTTGATGAAATTGATTAAAGTCATCAGATGAAAATACGCCATGGCCACCTTTGTTACGCCACCGATTTTGATGAAATTCAATTAGTGTCGGCCATAAAGTATTTAGTTCATTAATGGTTAACCAACGCATTTCAGCATTTAATTTACTAAGTTGATTAGCCGAACGCTTTATGCGAGAACGTGTGTTTTTGCTAATATCTTGCAAAGAAAAGTTATTAGTAAATAGGCAATATTGAGCATAGTTTTTTGTTAGTCGTTTTCCTGAAAGCTTCAGTATGACTTTTGCAATATGTGAATCAGAAAATATGGCTCTTGCAGCCATAACATCAAATTTATAATTTGAAATAAGCGTGACTAACTGCGAATAAACTTCTTGTTCATGACCTACAGCAATTAAAATATCTAAATATTCAGAAGCAACTTCTGCTTGCTCTGGCTCTCCTTGCCCAAGAAGGTGCAAAGTTTTAATAAAAGGAAAAGTACCCGCTACTTTTATATAAAAAGGTGCTAATGCGATAAGCTCTTCATTTTTATAAATGGCATAGCTTTGCAAAAAACAATCTTCTTGCCAGAAAAAATCAAACCAATGATCTAGCCATATAGTTGAAGTAAATAAACTGCTATTTTGAGTGCTGCTATTAAAGTTAACTAATAAAGTACTTAACTTTTGATAATCAGTGAGTTGAATTACTTTGATATTATGAGGCTTCATATATAACTATCACCTACTTTGGGTATACTACTTTTGTTGATTTTAACCATTCCGATAATAAATTAAATTGTATTTTTTAGTTAAGCGGCCCCATGCATTAGTCATTACTAAACTTATTGAAAAATACCAACTCGTTTTGTATCATTTAACACTAATCCACTAATCCACTAATCCACTATTCATTATTCATTATCCACTGTACTGCTTGCTTGTGAAAAACCTAAAAATAGAACTTTTAATACCATTTCTTTCATTAATATATATTTTTTAAGGTGTTACTGTTGTATTGGTATATCTAGTTAAAAAGATGAAGCTTATTAGGCGTTCATTAACAGGCTTCAAAACTTAATTTATATAGCCTATTCCTGTTTTCAATTACTGAATATATATTTACCATAATGTTCATTATTTTGATTTAGCTGTATATGATAATTTTAATGTATTCCAATATTGGCCCAATATATGAGTAATAAAAGGGATTTTATTTTTTAGTTTTAGTGCTTTACTCTCTACTAGGTGCCAAGATAGAAATGAGAAAAATAAGGTTGCAAAAAATGAATAAATTATCATTGATAACACGGTTAAATTTGGGATTGAAGCTATTAAACTTTGCTGGATAGGAAAAGAATAAATATAAATACCATAAGAATAATCACCTAAGCTATTGAACATTCTTATAGCTCCTTTAGGAATATAGGCTAAATAAAACACAATGTACGGCAATAAAACAATGTAGCTCAAAAAAAACACACTTTTTTGCGTCGTAGAAATCAATACAACTAATAGGCTAAATAAGAAATATTTATGGGAAAGTACTATTTTTTCTCTTAATTGATAACAGGCTGCACCTACAAAAAACATATAAAATAGACGAGAAAAGTTGTAAGAATTAACTGAGTAAAAGTAATTCAATATATATATACCTAAAGCTATTACAGTTATCAGTATAAATGCATGCTTACTTATTTTTAGAAATAATTTTTTTTCTATAAAAGCAATAGATAACCCAGTTAGAGTTAGATAAAAATACATTTTCACTTCGAACGGTAAGGTCCATAACGAGCCATTTACAGCATTTATGTACGGATTATCAGTAAATACACCGGGTAAACTATGGTTAACACCAAAGAATAAAATAATATTCTTAATTAAATATTTGTATGTTTCAGGCGAAGATAAATACTCTATAGGCTTAAGTGTAGTGAACCACATGCCTAATATAAATACTGAAATAAACATTGCGACGATTAAAGCTGGATATATACGTAAAACCCTAGCCCAGATAAAAGGAACTAATCCCTTTTTATTGCAAAAACTACCGGCAATTAAAAAACCACTAGTAATAAAAAAAACATCTACAGCAATTCCTCCCCAACTTGTATCAAGTAATAACCTTAATGGGACGGTGTTTGGGTCGCCTGTTGTAGCTATAAAACTATGTGAGAAAAGCACTAAAAAGGCAGCAATAAATCTAATTAGATTAAAGTTATTATCTTTATTTTGAGAATAATTTGAAATAGTGTTGTCCATAACATCCTTTCCTGATAAGAAAATATCATTGCTTATTATAACAATTCGTAACCGAAAAGTTTGAAATCTCGCTGATATAATTTATTCACTTTATCTATAGTTTGAGGGGTATACATATCTTTATATATTTCAGCACCTATAGATGAAGTATTTTCATGGCCTAACTTTAAAACAATCCCTTTATTTTTTAAAAAAGCATATGTTGATTTCATGTCTTCCAAGTTACCAATAAAGTCACAAATTAGATTGTTTGAATCATCAACTACAAACTTATATTGGGGTATAAAATGTTCTGCATTTTCATTAATTGCAAACTCTAAGCCATTTAATATGAAGTCGTCAAAGGTTTTATATTGTTTTATATAAATGTCGTGCCATACTTTGTCCACAATATTCATACCGTTATTTTTTAGGTAATTATAAGCAGAGTATAAACGAGCGTATGGATTTCTAGAAATAGCAAAAAATGTATGCTCTTTGAATTTATCATCATCGAGTTTCATGTAATCTAATGCTTTAGCATGATGAGATTTATTTTTGCCATATAATGCTTTTACCATAGACATTCCCGCAGACTTGGGAATATGAATAAAAATTAATTTAGAATTATTATCTATATCAAATGAGGCTATCTTTGAGTAGTCAATATTAGCCTTTATCTTTTTTTTCCACCGATAATATTCAACTGTTTTTTCAAAGCCAACATAGGATAATAAATTGGCTAGTTTGTATTTTATTAGTATTATCATTGTCAACTCTTTAAAATTAATCACTAACTATTATGGAAGATTAGCTCATTTATGATTTTAATTAAAATAATTAAACCTATATATTGGCAATGGTTGAGGACTTACACTGCGATCCAACAATTTGTTGCTAATTTTAAGCCTAGTAGTGCAACTGTAGCTTTAAAATATTTAAGTAAGAATAAATTGGATATAGCTCAAATATCATTTAACGACATAGACTTCATCTATAAAAACCTTAAGTCATGGACGGACTCTCCTTCAGTTACCGGAAAGAAAATTATAACTAATATTTTAGAACCATTGAAAAAAGGTGCTTCTGTTGATGATGATTGTATGGGGGTGATTGTTGAAACACGGTCACATTCTGCATTGGAGTTCGTTGTTTGTAACTTTATCGAACAAACAGGAAAAAGAGTTCAGCTTTTTCATGGTAAAGAGAATACGGCCTTTATTTTGAATTCAAAAATCGGTGATTTAGTTAAGAACGGTGTTGTGTTTTTGGTAAAGCTAGATATTGATAGTTTAAATGCAGAGTCCTATAATTCATTGTTTTTAAATGAAATTTTTTGGGGTTTGATTGTTGCTAGAGATAAAATAATAGTATTTCAAACTGATAGTGTAATTTGTAATGCATCAAATTATCAGTTGTCAGATTTCATTCACTTCGATTATATAGGTGCGTGGTGGCATAATCGTTTGATCCCAAATGGTTTGATTTTAGATGGAGGTGTTGGCGGTTTTAGTATTAGAGATTACGATCTCTCAATTGAAAGTGTGCGTAGATTTTCAAATCATAACTGGCAAGGTGGTGAAGATGATTTTTTTGCGTTTCATATAGAATTACTTGGAGGGAAAGTAGGTAAAAAATCCGATTGTATAAAATTTTGTACTCAAAATGAATTTCTTAGTGAGAGTTATAGTGCACATCAAGTCAATAATTTAAATCCTGAAGCTTTAGAACAGTTTTTACTTTATTGTCCTGATGCCGAAAAAATACTTTAAACAGTACTATTTATTAATGTGTTAACTTCAGGAATATGATAATTAATGGATCTTTCAATTATTTTTGCAACTTACCATAGTGAAGAGATATTACAAAAGTCTCTGGAGTGTTATTGCTTAATTGATTCTAAATACCAATGGGAATTAATTATTGTTGATAATGCTAATCGTGAAGAAACAAGAAAAGTAATTGACTTATTTAAAGATAAACTTCCAATTCACTTTATTAAAGAGTCTGACTCAGGCAAAAATAACGCTCTGAATAAAGCTATACCTCATGCAAAAAGCGACCTGATTTGGTTTACAGATAACGATATTTTACCACCTCCAGATTTGGTCGATATATATGTTGATAACTGTCAAAAGTATATGAAATATGATGTTTTTGGTGGAAATATATTGCCTGATACTGCATTGCCAGAATGGATAGATACAAGCTCACATTTAATAAAAGCGGCATTTGGCATATTGAAACTGGGTGATGAAAATCTCCCCGTTGATGCAAGTAGTTTTTGGGGAGGCAACATGTTAATCCGTAAAAGGGTACTTGATTCAGGCATCAAATTTGGTTCTAAAGTATGCTCTAGCGGAAACAACCATATAATGGGTAATGAGACCGAGCTATTACTTAGGTTAGAGAAAGATGGATACTTAGGCTTTTTTCTTTCTAATGCGACTGTTAAACATCAAATCCGTCAAGAGCAACTGACTGTCAAATGGTTAATTCGCCGTGCATACAACGCAGGTGGCGGTATTGCTTATAATACTCAATTAGACGATATAAGCACAATCTGTGGTATGCCGAAATATTTTTTTCGTATATTAATAATTGATTTTTTTACTGCACTTTGGGGAATAATTACATTTCGAAAAAAATTAATGATTATTTCATTGATGAAATTAAGTAATACTATTGGGCGGTTAAAGCAGTTTTTTAAAGACAGATAGGTCACGCGTATTTAACCGTCTTTATTAATGGGTCAACTTAAGCAAACAGAGTGATGATTTTGTTTGATCTTTTATTATGAGTCAGCACCAAAAATAAATTTAAGATATAGCTAATGTGGTTTGGCTCGGCAACTATTTATGCGATAAAACAATCTGTAAGTCATATATAAAAACTACTTTTATCTATCGTGGTGAGGGGCTCTTGTCGGTTGAAGGGGCAATTAATCTATTTTCAGGCTTAGATGTGACTCAGTTTAAATAAGTAACCTAATGAAAATATAACACTAGGCATTTTCATTAGGTTACTAACGGGCATAATTAAACAGAGAAGTATTATTGTTTTATCATGTATTCACTTAAGGCCCTACGTTATAAAGTATTTTAATGATGCGGCCTAATAGGTAATAGTAAACCTTTTCTAACCCACTGGTTTTACCGCCGGCAGTCATACAGGTTTTATACATAAACTTATGTTTAAATTTAGGGTGTTGGTTAAAAATTGCTTTGTGCTTTGCTAAAAGCTGTTTATGGCCTATAAATATTTTTTTACCGTTTGAAGAAATATTGCCGTGCCCTTCTCTTCTAAGATAAGCAAGAGGTTCAGCTAAAAATCCTATGTTTTCATTTGCTAATACCAAACGTAAGGTTAGGTCATGATCTTCTGAGCACTTTATTTTAGTATCAAAGCCATTTACTTTTTCAAAAGCTTGTTTACTAATAACCCATGAGGTAGGAACTACGTGGCTTGATATTAATAAGTCAGTTACTGTGAGTTTTTGAGGTTTATTATTAAATTGCTTGATAATGTCCTGACCAGTAAAGGTTATTATACCTGTATGGCATGAACTAAATTCTGGGTTACTCGCAAGAAAGGCCATTTGCTTCTCTAATTTTTCAGGCTTCCATTTATCATCGGCATCCATAAATGCGATCCAGTCACCTTTAGCTGCCTTAACACCTATGTTTCTTGCTATCGCAGGGCCACCATTATTTTCTAGGTTAATCACGGTAATATCATGATATGACGCTAGAAAGTTTATGGCCTTTTCACCGCAGCCGTCAATAACAACTATAATTTCTGCTGGAGCTAGCGTCTGTGCTTTGATTGAATGGTAGGTCTCATCAAAATACTCTTCTGCATGATAAAAAGGTATAACAACACTGATTGATGGAGACATTTAAAATTCCTTTTTGGTATAAAAATTTTCTGATTTTCCTACAGGATCTTTTAAAGGGTCCCATACTGGCTTCAAGGTTGTTTTAATTTTGGCCGCAATACGGGTGAGATTATTGGCAACACCTATAGGTAAATGTAACCAGCGACAAAATAAGAAAATACGGCGGCGAAATACCCAGTGGTACATTGATTGCTCTGCATAGAAGTTATAGCCCCAGCGCTTTTCAAATAAACGTGACGACTGCCAAGTGAGGACTTTGCCCCAACGATAGAAAAAAAACTTCATGTCGTCTAACTCCATACGTGTGCCTAGGTTATCAAATATTACAACTGATTTAGGTTGTGTGAGAATTTTTCGGCCCATTTTTTTTGCTTGCATACCAATGTCGATATGCTCGCGAATCACCATTTGCGGTATTTCTATAGCTTGTAAAAACTTTGTTTCGAATAACACGCCGTGCAATTCAAACATTTCAGATGGGCGCACTTCTTGTGGAATATCTTCAGGTAATGCGCGGCGATAATGTTTGTCTTCTATTAAGTAGTCAGTGCCGTCTACGTCTACAATACGAATTTCATTGGTGTAAAGGTGGTTTCTAAGCTCAGCACCTTTATCAACCCCTTCTTTTTCTAATGTTACTGGATTGACTATGGCGGCGTGTTCTTTTTGTGCAAGCTCTAATAAAGGCTCTGCCCAGCCTGCAGTAACATTTGAGTCGTTGTCTAAAAACATGGTATAGGGAGTGGTAATATCATCGCGAATATTACGCATTGCTTCCATTGGGATGATCAAGCCCATTTCGATAATTTCTGCATTGTCTTTATTAGCAAGCAGGGTAACTAATTGCTGCTTTATTGCTTTTGGATAAGCTAGGTCGAGTACTTTTAGGTAAAAAGGCTGAGTTGTTACTGCGTATAAATTTTCAATACACTCAATAACACCAGAATATCTATCTCGTGGGTTGATGACGACGGTTACTTTCACATTTTCCATTATTGATCCTCCATCTCTTTTTTATTAAATAACACGCTTAAAAATTTTAATGTATTTATTCACCATAGTGGTAAGAGAAAAACTTTCAGCTATGCGTTTATAGCCGTTATCACCATATAGTGTTCGTAATCTGGTTGAGTTTATTAATATGTTTAATGCTTTCTCTAAGGCTTTTGGTGACGCTGGCGGCACTAAAATTCCTGTTTCTTCAGAAACAACAATCTCTTTAATACCGCCAACAGCGGTTGCAATAACAGGTTTTGCTTTCGCACCGGCTTCAGCGAAAACTAAACCAAAGGCTTCTTCTATTGATGGCTGTATAAAGATGTCGCAGGCTTCTAGCCAAGTGGCGACATTATTAATTTGACCGAGAAAGGTGACATTTTTATCAATATTCAATTTTTTTGTTAACTCGACTAGCACTTTTTTTTCAGCAGGAGTGCCTTCTCCAGCGATATAAAGATGTATGTTAGTGTTGGTTGTCGTTAGTTTTGCTAATGCGGCAAGTGTGTCTTGATGACCTTTAATTGCACCTAAATGCCCGATGCTCAACAGTGCTATTTGGTTAGTGGCGATGTTTACGTTATTACGCGCTTTACTAATTGAGGCTTCGCTAGGCTTTTTGTCAATGTGCGCACCACCATGCACCACATGACATTTTTTTTGGGGTAAGCGTAAATTATTTGTCAGCAATGAAAGCCGATCATAAGAAACAGCAATATAGTGTGAGACAAATAATTTAATTAATTTATTAACCGCATTGGGTTGGTATTTGGTTAAATCAGAACGGTGAAAAGTGGCAATGGTTTTTACGCCACAAGTGAAACCAGCAATACTTGCATAAAGTTGACTAAATTCACAATGTGCATGAATAAGATTGATTTTATTATCTTTTATTGTGTTTCTTATTTGAAGTACTAGCTGCCAATTAATACCAGGACTTTTGTTAATGACCTGTAAACCTGAGATGTTAACCCAAGTTTCTGGCTCAGAAAAACATAAAGCAACAGTATAGATTTTTTGCGCTACTAGTCCCGCTACGGTATCCGAATATCTTGTTGTTCTGCCTCCTTTTTCTAAACTTTGAACCACTTCCAAAACTCTTACGGGCCTAGACATTTATGTATACATCCTTGTCATCAATTGTAAATATAATATTAACATATCAATAGTGCGTAAACTAAATTATCATTCTAGTTAGTTTTACAAATATATCTAAATTAAGTCAAGAAAATAACTATGCTAGACAATAAGTCAGGATTAAAAGTCGCTCATATTGTGGGCAGTTTGAACGTGGGCGGCGCTGAACGCTTTGTGATTGATTTGTGTCGTACGCAAAAAAATAATGGTGAAAAACCCTTGGTTATTTCATTGGGGCAGCCAGGCGAGCAACTGGAACCCGAATGTAATGCTCAAAAAATAACGTTTTTTAGTAGTCGTAGGTCAACTATTTTTAAACTTATTCAAGTGTTTATTAGTCTTAAAAAAGTAGATGTTGTTCATATTCATAGCCCTCATGCTTTAAAGTTTCTTCAGGTAATGCTTCCTTTTGTAAAAGCAAAAATTATTTATACTCGCCATGGTGCGGCTCCTTTAAAAGCTGAACACTGGAAGAAATTACATGTGAAAGTTCAATCAGTTATCAATGCGGTTACTTTTGTGTCACAAGAAGGTATGGACAATTTCAAAAAACAACATCATTGGCCTGATACTTCACACCATGTTATCGACAATGGCGTGATCATTAATCCAGTAAAAAGTCATGAGGTAAGCAATGGCAAGATACGGCTTGGTTCTGTTGGCAGAATGATACCTTTAAAAAATCAATTAAGCCTGTTGAAAGCCGTTAAGTTGCTGGATATTGATTTGCAAAATAAAATTGAATTACATTTTTTTGGCGACGGCGAATGTTTAGAAAGTTTACGCTCTTATCAAAAGCAAGCTATGCCTCATTTAGCGGTAATATTTCATGGTATGGTAAATGACAGGGAAAAAATATATTCGAACTTTGATACCTTGGTGGTTTGCTCAGAAACAGAAGGTTTGTCGATGGTGATCATTGAAGCCATGGCAAATAAGATACCTGTTATTGCAACGAATGTGGGTGGCAACCCTAAACTTGTTTTAGATCAGCAAACAGGTTGGTTATTTAAGTATGACGATAATAAAAAATTAGCTGAAATTATTACCAGTATTGTGAAAAATGCGGATGTTTTAGCGCCAATAGGGTTTGAAGCTTTCAATTATATAAGTGCTAATTTTTCGATACAGTCATCGGCTAAGAAGTATCTAGCACTTTATGAAAAATAACCTGAGATTCATCTTGAAACACTTCAGCCAAGGGTATTTTATTTTCTGTTGTGGTATGTGCTTTTTGGTCACATTATTACCTTGGTGGCCGACTTACGAAATACTGACTATTCCTAAGTATGCGTTATTATTTGGTCCACGGTGGTGGTTGTTGATTGCTGTTATTGGTTTGTTGTTTTTCTGGCGTTATTTGTCAAAAGCACAATTATGGTTTTCTTCATTGTTGATTGTATTATCACTAAATTTTTTAGACTTTCAATTGCCGAGCCCAGGTTCATACTTTTCAACTTCAACTTCAACTTCAACTTCAGATGAAATATCAGTGCTTAGTGCTAATATTGGTGGTGGCGGCTCTAAGCGAGAGCTTGATTATATTGGCTTTAGTAGGAAGCCAGACATAATTTTATTGCAGGAAGCGAGAAACATAGCACTTTCAACGCTATTTATTGATTATGATTTTAAGGAGTGTATTTCTGGTTTATGTATTTTTAGTAAATACCCTTTCAAACAAGTTAAAGTACTGAGTAGAAGGTTATTTGAGGGCTGGGGGACTTTTGCCATTTTCTATCAAATTGAAACCCAGTTTGGTCGATTTTCTCTAGCGAATGTACACTTTGAAACACCGCGTTCAGTACTTATGGGTTTAATCTATCGTGTCTTTGATTTTACATTGGCAAACACAGTAGAGAGTAACCGGCAATTTGAAGCTGAATTAGTCAGTCTGTGGTCAAAAAACAAACCCTACACCTTAATTATGGGGGATTTTAATATGCCTGAAGATGAAAATACTTATCAGCGTAATTTTACACATTTAAATAATGCGATTGGCATCAAAGGTATTGGTTTTAACGCCACTAAGCATACGGCATGGCATGGCGTAAGAATCGATCATATTTTATATTCTGATGATTTTAAATTAAAGGCTGCTGATGTTGTTGAGGTTATAAATGGCGATCATCAGCCCGTGTTTGCTACTTTTAGTGTAGGTAATACCCATTAAATTAATTAAGGGTTCAGCTTTACCTTTACCCTCACTTTACATAAGTAATGAGAGCAAATTTTAAGAACAAGGTGCTTACATCGCCTTTACTCGTCATCTGGGTATATGTTTCATGTATTCTTTAATACCTTGCTCTAATGACTTACACCTCTTTAGAATATGGCTCCAGGGCATTAGTAAAACCTAGTATATTGATGTAAGCCTCTAGAATAATAAAAGAATATTTTGTTGAGCAATAGCTGGCGTGTGTGTTTGAAAGCAACAATATTATTAAATAGTTAGACCATTTAAATGGCTCACTTAGTTATTATCATGGGTGTCATTAAGAAAAGGATTTGTGATGTTAAAATTAGCGCTTATTGCGATTTATATTGTTTTGTTTTTTTTCTCAACGTATAGCTTAAGCGTTGAAAATACGATTACATTTGATCTTGCCAACATTAATAAAACAACAAATGAAGAGTCGATATTTTTATTGCTACCCATGCCAAATCAACGTGTTGCTTTGAACAGTAGTTTTTTTTTAACTGCCAATAACCATCCGATTAAAGCTAGCTACCAGGTACTTAATACTTGGCCAACCATGAAGAGTGAACCATTTATTCGCCTGCTGTCGATTGAGCTGAGTCGTTTGCAAGACTTTGCTGAAGCACTTGGGCCTAAAAAAATGACGCCTAAAACACTGACGCTTACTTGGTTAGATTCAGATAAAGCACTTGCTGTTCAGCAAATTAATGCTAATCAATCTAATTTAAGCCAGCTTGTTTATCCTTCAACACCATGGCTGGTGCAAAGTATATTATTACACCCCGATAAAGCACTAGACACCGATTGGTACACAGAGCCGCAAAAAAAATACGCCCATTACTTAACAAATCAGGCCTTGTTGAGAAAAAAAGGTTATCCAGCAAGCAAAGCAAGCCAATGGTTGTATGACCGTCCGCAAGCCATTTATCAATTGTTTTTAATGTCAGGTGAAAATCAATGGTTAATAAAAGCTAATAAACTTGCAGAATTTTATATTAAAAATATTGATGAAAGTGGCCTATTTGTTCTGAAAAAAAACTTTGACCCTAAATATTTAATGCCGAAAGGTTTGTTGTATCGTTATTTACTTACGGGTGACGTTGAAGCAAAAAAAACACTTAAGCTAATTTTTGAACGTTCACTAGATTGGGATGAAAGCTATAATTTAGGGCGTGGTTTTTGGACTGAGCGTAATCAAGCGGCAGCGTTAAATGTGGCTGTCTCCTATTGGGAGTTAACCAATGATGCAGCAGCCTTAGTTCGTATCAATAACATTATTGATGCGAGCGTTGCCATGACGTTTAATCCTGACAATAACTGGCCATTAAGAGGTTGTCCGCAGCATAGCTATAAATCGCATGAAGGTTGGGGTGATGACACGCCGGCTTGTTCACCTTGGATGATGGCTTTATTAGGTGATGCACTATGGCGCTTTTATCAACTAACGGGTGATGTGCGAGCCGCGTCTTTAATTGATGCCTTTGGCGACTTTATTTTGAATTATGGTATTTACTATGGTGATGCTAGGGTAAAGAATATTGTTATTGCTAAATACATAGTCTCTATAGAAAACCCTAAGCAGGAAGAGTTGAATCAATGGACAGATCCGCAGCATGCTTGTGATGTTGCCGCTTTATTGGGTAAGTCAGCCTATATAAAGCAAATAACCAAGCAGGATAACTTTATGGTGAAAACCTTATTTCGTGCTTTATTAGAGCAATGCTCAGGCACTTATACGAGATTAATAAAAGCACAAAAAAGCAAGCGAGAGAAAAATTACTGGGTGCTGAAACCGCCGCGACGTTTTGGTTGGATGTATTCAACGACCAGTGACTTACCTTGGTTAAAGAGCTTGTTGTTAAATACTGACTAATATTGCAATAGGCTTATGTGACCTGGCCAACTAAATGTAGACGCCTTGATTAAGTAGTTTTCTTAATTTCATCATGTTGACCTGGTCAGGTAGCGTGTTAGTTGATGATATTATTTTAGAGGTTTTGTAACTCAGCTTCGCAATTAAGTTGCTTGCAAGGTATAAAGCTCCAATGTAATTTTGTTTGATTGATGTTTTCGATTGCCATGGTTAATCGGGCGATTTTGAAGGCGGTAAGTGAAGAAAATTGTTGTTGATTGATTTCATAACTGACCTGAATTAGTGCGCTTTTACCCTCCTTGAAAATGCGGTGTATTTTTTGATTTTGACGGTTTTCTTGCCGAGTGCTTCTCCAACCACTAGGTATTAAATTATTTTCATAATAACTGGGTTTACCATCTAAGGCTTCTCCATTAAAAACATAAGTAAGCTTAATAGTGTTGTCGTTTGAAGATATATTGTGAGTGACAAAAGAATAAAAATGAATTTTTGGCTGTATTTCAAAAGCAGCATCGCTGGTTAAATTTTCAGTAGCAGCATCAGCAGGTATAAGCATGGTGCTGAAAGTGGTTGATGACAAGCCCAACATTAATACCAATGCGGCTATAGATGCATAGCTGGGGCTATTTTCGGTTTGTGTTGTATTTGAGGTTGAGGCAATTAAGTCAATGTCAGAAAGCTTGTTACCCCACCAAAAAAGAAAAATCATAAATGGCACATAAAGATACCAGCCAAAAGTATTATGATCTTCCATCAAACTACTTTCCATATTGGTATATTCACCAATTAATATTAACGCTGTAATTCTTATCCAGTTAGTCAGTAGTGCCCCAAAAATAGCGAGGGCAAAAAATCCTAATGCCTTTTTGACATTATTAATATATAGAAAGCTAAATAGTGAACTGATCGCTAATGAAACGATCATGTACCTTAAACCACTACAACCATCGGCTATTTCAAAAACGCCTGCAGGAATAGTGACTAAGTTACCTTCAACATAAGTCGGCACACCGGTAAACCTCATAAAGTAAGTCACTACGCCAACCGATATTTCTTGAAGTATATTGGTCAATATGCCCCAAACTGGCATGGTGAAAATTAGAAATATGCTAGGGAAAGCTATATACCTGTTCAATTTGTAAAGCAGATTAATACTAGTGACTAACACTGCTAGCAGAGAGCACCAGTAACCTAAACTTATTTGGGCATTGCTCATTATAAATAATGCTAAACAAGAAAAAATAAATATTACCGTTGCAGGAATGGATAGTTTCTCTCGAAGAGTCAACTTTCCTGCTTTTTGCAATATATAAAATAAATACAGTGAAATTATGGGTATTAAATAAGCATGAGAGTATGTGCCATCATCAAAACTATGTCGCCATAAAGTGATTAAGATAGGTATGTTTAATAAGGCAACGGTGAAAAAAATGAGCAAGATACCTAAAAGCGGTGTCTTAAAGAAAATTCTAATGATTTCAATGTGTTTGTTAAATTTCATTATCTTACTTTATCTATAATATAACGGGGAGAATAAATGAAAAGCTTATCTAAAATTAACGCTACTGTTAATTACAATAATAAAATTTATTCAATGGAGTTATTGTTTTTGTTATGATTAAGTTAACAAGATTTTAATGGTTTGTCTTTATTTAAAGGGTTATAAGCGGTTATATTTACTACAGACAATAAGTAATAAGTTATGAGAGCAATATTTATCTAGGTATTAACGTTAACTTTGATGAAAAATTTAGTGACAATTCTAGGTTAACTAATTGAAAGTTATATGTTAAGAATAAAACACAAGGAGTGGATTTTTTGAAATTCAATCAATTAGCAACATATTTAGGGTTTGCGGTTTTTATATCTGCTTGCAGTGAAAATACAACTTCACAAGAGCATGTTATCAAGGCGAAGTATGCGATAGAAAAAAACGAACTAAGTACAAGTGAAATAGAACTAAAAAATGCTTTAAAAGTTGATGGGGAAAACGCTGAAGCACGCTTTTTACTGGGTCAGTTGTATTTATCTCAAGGTAATAGTTTAGTTGCTATTAAAGAGTTAGAGCGAGCGCATTCATTAAATTACGACGCCAATAAAGTTGTGCCTTTATTAGCAAGGGCTTATTTTTTGGCTGAAAATTATGAAGATATTTCAAGCTTATCTGAAGACGGTGAATACTTAGTTCTAGAGAGTAAAATTAAATACTTAGCCTTTAAAGCCATTGGCGCTGTCCTTAGCGAACAACTTGAATTAGCTAAAAAAATCACCCTGAAAATAATGTCACTGTCTGAGTCCAACTCCTATACGTTGTTAGCAAATGCTTGGGTTAATTTTGCCGAAAATAATAATGAAGAGGCACTTTCTTTAGTATCAGCAGCTTTACTAGCAGACTCTCAAAACATTGATGCCTTGTTGTTAAAAGGTCATATTTCTTTTGCTTTAAATAAATTTGCCAGTGCGGCAGAAAATTTCAAGCAATATGAAAAATATCAGCCACAAGTGGGCGTAACTAAATTGTTCATTGCTCAGTCATTATTACGCGATAATAAATATGATGAAGCTGAAAAATATGCCGATGATATTCTTGCATTTAGCAGTGAACAACCTCTAGCAAATTATGTAAAAGCTGTGGTTATGTTCGATAAAAAAGACTTTATACTTGCCAAGTCACATGCTGAGACTGCGCTTAATCAAAACTATAATTTGCCGGTGTTAAAATTAATTGCCGGCACGAGTGCATTTAATGTAAATAATTATGAAAGCGCTTATCATCACTTAAACGCTATTGTAAAACAAATGCCAGCTAACCATTATTCAAGAAAAATATTGGCGATAAGTCAGCTTCAGTTGGGGTTAATTGATGATATAAATGAAACACTCATTGGCTTTAACGCTACTACTTCTGAAGAAGTACGTTTTTTATCTAGTTTGAGCTTTCAACTTGCTGAACTAGGGGCCGTTGACCAAGCTAATATTCTAGCAAGGCAAGCTAATGAGAGTGCAACCGAGTCGAATGCAGAGCAAAGTGTTCGTAGCGGTATATTAAAATTAATGACTAATGATCCTTCAGGGCTTGAAGATTTAGAATTAACACTTGAAGCAAACCCAAATTTTGAAGGTGCAGAGCTTGCGATTACTTATGCTGCATTACAAACAGGTGATTATGATAAAGCGCTTAAACTTGCTAAGGCATGGCAAGAAAAACAGCCTGACATAGCCAGTAGCTATAATATACTTGCGGCTGTTTATATTGCGCAACAAAACAATGAGTTTGCTACCCAAGCATTACAAACAAGTTTACTTAAAGAAGCCAATAATCTATTTGCGCTTACCGAGTTAGCGAAGCTTAATTATACGGAGGGTAATAAAACAGCAGCTGAAAAATTTGCCCTGCGTGCGATTGAGCAATATCCAGACAATGCAAAGGCTTTACGCTATTACTATACATTAAAACCCGATGAGCAAGCTTTAGCTAAAGTTAAGCAGGCTTACCAAAAAAATAGCGATAATATCGCATTAACTTTGTTATATATTGATGCGCTTATTAATTCAGGTGATTTGACACAAGCGCTAGTTATTTCCAATGGCATGCAAACCAATGTTAGAACACCCAAAAAGGTCTGGTTACAACGTATAGCTATTTATAAAAAGCAACAGAATGATCTGCAATTAATTACCACCATCGAGAAGTGGTTAAAGGCTAACCCTTATCATATAGAGCCTATTTTAATGGTTTCTGATTACTACGTTAAGCAAAGACAAGTAGACAAAGCACTTTATTATCTCGATAAAGCTTTGTTGGATCATCATAAAGAAAGCTTGGTATTGAAAATTGTAAAAATTCAATTGTTGTTGGATACTAATAATCTTTATGAAGCCAAAAAACTTTATCAAGATCAACAGGTCCAGGGTGTTAAGTCTGAGCTTAAATCAGGTGTAGAAGGGCGTGTCGCTTTACTTGAAAAAGACTTTGTTGAGGCCGCTCAAAAGTTAACACTTTTTTACCAAGCTTATCCATCACGCAAAAATGCCTTATTACTTGCGCTGGCGTATAAAGGTAACAACCAAGAAGTACAAGCACAAAAAGTTTTGCAGGAATATTTGATGAAGAATGAGCAAGACGACCGTGTACGTATGATGTTGGCTGATAGTTATTTAGCTACAGAGCCTAACAATGCAATTTTAGCTTACGAAAAAATGCTTATTAATGAACCTAGTAATGTCATTGTTCTCAATAACCTTTCATGGCTATATTTGGAAAAAGGCGAATTAGAAAAAGCGCAATTACATTCTAAAAAATCGATTGAACTTGCCCCTGACAATCCAAATGTTATCGATACAAGAGGAATGGTTCTACTTAAAATAGGGGACAGATTGGCCTCATGGAAAGCGTTATCAAAAGCATATAAAATAAGCAATGGGCAGGATATGAGTATCGCGCTTAATTATGCAGAGGTATTAATTGCTAATAACCTTAATAAAGAGGCGATAGCACTCTTGCAACAATCAGCAGCTAATAACAATGAGCTTAGCCAGCGAAAAGCGTCGCTGATGATACTGGCGAAAAAACAGTAATACTTTGTTTTAAATTGACTTTTAATTAACTCTTTGTTAGCAATTGGAGGTGGCAGTTTATCTTGTCTATAAACATTTACTTGCTATTTTTTGTTGTCTAAAAGTAGCAAGTAAATAAAATTTTAAATTATGCCTATTATAGCGCTAATAATATGCTTAACTAAATAAATGTTATTAGGCTTTAGACAGCAAGTGTTTTGCCAATATGATAACCACATATGAAGATATTACAACAAATGGAGTTCCACTAATGCCTCGTATAAGTTTAAAACTCATATTCGTATATTTAATAATAATAAATATTATGTCCTGCTCAGATCCGAAAACTGTTGAAGAGTATATGGCAGAAGCGCAAAGCTATTCTGAAAAAAGGGATTATGCCAGTGCAATAATCGTGTTGAAAAATGCGATTAATCTGGATAGTAATCATCCTCAAACTCGATACCTATTGGGTGTTTCTTATCTTGATCAAGGTAATTATGTGGGCGCTGAGAAAGAGCTTGAACGTGCATTAGCGCTTAGTCCTAATGAACAACAGTTAATGTCAAAATTAGTGCAAGTAAAATATAAACTGGGTAAATATGATTACATTTATCAAGTAGCTGAGCATTCTAGTGTATACGAAGACGATGATATGATTGTGATCCTAACGTATGCGGGCATTGCTTCTATTAATGAAGGTAAAGATATTCAAGCTAAATTTTATGTAGAAAGTGCATTAGCGATCAGTGATAGTTCAATATATGGACAAATAGGACGAGCCTATATATCTCATAGTGAGAATGATTTTCAAGAAGGACTTAATACGGTCGAAACACTTCTAGCTACGGCTCCTAATATGGCCGATGCGATTATGTTAAAAGGTTATTTATTACAAGCAACTGAACAATTTGAATTAGCAGCTCAAACATTTTCACAATATGCAGTGCTTAGACCTAAAGATTTTCAAGTACGTTTTTTTATCGCTCAAAACTACATTTACGCACAAAATTTTGATGCCGCAGAATTAGAAGTAAATCGACTCTTAAAAGTGTCGGCTAGCCACCCTTTAGCTAATCAATTTAAAGCTGAAATAGAGTTTTCCAGGGCAAACTATCAAGCCGCTCAAGAGTACGCCCTAAAGTCACTTATGCAAGGGGAAGGCTTTCACATATCTAAAATTATTGCGGGTGTTAGCAGTTATAAGTTAGGGGATTTAGAACAAGCCTATAATTACTTAAATAGCGTGAAAGCAATGTTACCCGCTGAGCATATTGTAAGACAACTGATTATTGAGATACAGCTTAAGCTGGGCTATGAAATTGATGCGGTAGCAGACTTAAGAGCCATGGTGGAGCTAAATACAGCCGATCCAGCTTTGCTCACTATGGCTAGTAATGAATTATTGACGTCAGGAAAAAAAGAAGTCGCTGAAGAACTATTGCAATATTCTATTGATTTAGATAGCAAAAATCCTGAAGAAGTCGCTAAACAAGGTCTCACACAACTTTTCCTTAATGAAACAGAAAAAGGCATAGAAAACTTAGAAAAAGCTTTGAAATTAGACCCCAATTTAGAATTTGCCGAACAAAGTCTTGTCATGGGGTATCTAAAGAATAGTCAGTTTACAGAAGCGCTTGTATTTGCTAAAAAGTGGCAGAGTATCGAATCTAAAAGGGTGCAAGGCTATTTACTCGAAAGTTTAGTATTGGAGCAACAAGGGGATTTGGAAGAGGCTGAAAAACTTTTATATAAAGTAATAGAAATTGATGAAAACAATACGGCTGCATTGTTTAGGTTGGCCGTACACTTACATAAAAATGACATGAATAGTGAGGCGTTCAACTATTATACCAAAACGATAAAACTGCAACCTCAGCATCATAGGGCAATGATCAACTTCACTCGCTTAATTGCGTCTTCAATGACAACTAAGATGGACTTATCAAGTAAAGCGATTCAATTTTATCACACTGCACTGGAAGATAATCCATCAAATAATTATCTGAAATTTGGTTTGGCGTTGATACATAATCAAAATAATACTCCTGAAGAAGCAATCGAATTATTTAAAGAGATTGAACAAAGCAGAGATCCTATCGTTGGAATTGAACTTGCTTTAGGTGATAGCTACAGACTAATAAAAGACTGGCGCAATGCAGAACGAGCATACCAAACATATAACAAAAATGAAGCTGAAGATTTACAGGTAATACATAAATTATTTTCACTGTATGAGCAAATGGGAGAACTTGATAAAGCCCTTGCGCTAGTAAAGGAGTCAATTACTTCTCATACAGACAAACCAGGGCTAGTCTTGCTGAAAGTTTATTATCAATCTCTACTAGGTGAAGAACCAAACTCTCAAGATTTAGATGAAATTAAAGCGAATAAAAATATCGCGGATCATTGGTTTGCAGATAAAACATTCGGTCATTTGGCTTATCGGAAAAAAGACTTTGAAGCTTCCAGCAATTATTATAATGCCGCTTATAATAAACAACCAAATGAAAAGAACGCAATGTATTGGGCAAAATCGGCAAGCTTGAAAGGTGATAAAGCACAAGCAGTGGAAATATTAGAAGCGCATGTCTCATCCGAACCGCTAGCGATTAAGGCGAAAATGATGTTGGCAGTTGGCTATATTATTGAACAAAAACCAGAGAAAGCGATGGCTACATATAAAGCGGTCCTCCAAATTGAAAAGAATAATAGTGTCGCGTTAAACAACTTAGCAAATTTGGAATTACAACAAAATAACACCACGGAGGCATTACATTATGCTAAAAAGGCGTTAACAGTTAACCCCACAAACGTTGATTTTATTGATACTTATGCACAAGCCCTAGTCGCTGTTGGACAAATAAAGCAGGCAATTGAACAATACGATTTAGCGCTATCGTCAAATAGCACCCCTAAAGTTCAAATAATTATTCATAAGGCAGAGGCGTTAATTGCAGACAGTCAACGTGAATTGGCCAAATCGTTCCTAACATCGATTAAAACTCAACAGCCTGATGAGCGTGAACAAATTAATAAACTACTAAGTGAAATTAATTAACTCATCATTGGCTGCTGTCAGTGGTAATTTGCTATTTAAGTACACAGTAACGCATTTTGTGTAACTGCCAAGTTTAAACAAGCTCTTTCAAACGGTCTTCGAATTTAATCATAAATCGATTCAAGGCCGTTTTCCAATTTCTTATTGCCATCGTTTATTTATTTGATGCTTATTCAATTGCTAAATAAATTTTTTAGCCGATTCATCATGCAGAAATAATTTGCGTTTTTTAATGGCCTTACGAATAACACTGTTCAATGATTTAATTTCATTAGGGTTATAAATGGCTTTGCGTATATCACTAGGCTAGTTATCGCGTGCTGACATTTTGCCAATTATTACGTTATGAGCGCGAGATACTTGAGTGTTTACTGTCCCTGCGTTGCTCAAATTTCTCGAACGTCATTATGCCTTCCTCTTCGGTTATCTAAATACTGAGTAATTATTTATGTCCGTCAATTTTGACGTCTGAGGCGAGGTCAGCGGCTTATCTTGTTTGGTTTTAACCACCAAAAAGGCGCTGCCAATATAATCGTGTGTTCAATTTTACTGACTTTGTTAATTATAAATTTTTAAATAAACAATATGTTATGAATGATGATTGGCTAAAATATATAACTGCATTAATGTTTTTATGGTTAATTATTCTCAAAAATAGGCGTTTATCTTTATGCCTGAAATTTTTAGTTCCACCACGCATTACATATGTCTGCTATTTTTACGTATTTACTTTTCTCATAACCTTGTTTTTCGTTAAGTTATTGTTAAATAATATTAAATAAATAATGGCTTAATGTTTGCATTTACCTTGGTAGTAGCTGTTATTGATAAGGAGTTATTGATAACTAAGAAATATAGTTGTAATAAATTAATTTAATTTAATAGGAAGTAAAGATGTTTAATTTAAGAAAAAAATTAGGTTTAGCCGCATTGTTAACTGTAAGTCTAGTTGGTTCTAGTCACGCTGATACAATATTGGATGATTTTAGTTATAGCCCTGTTGTAGATATTGAGGTTAACTCAGGGGTTACATCAGAGACTACAGAAAGATTAGATATCAATGCTCTTGGTGGTGACGTAATTTACACGTTGATCTATAATGGTGGGCAACTTGATTCAAGTTCGAGAAGTATAGACTTTGGCGGTGATGACGCTTTAACTTGGAATAATGATGCTACAATGCTATCTACGTTATCATTATTTTACACTGGCACTAATGGTACACCTAGTGAGCCTCTTGATCTAACGGCAGATGGAAATCAAAATGCATTCTATTATGATATTCTAGCGTCTGATACCGGTTTTGATATCAGTATTATTGTAGGCTCTGGCGGTTTTGACTTTAATACCCGCAGTAGTGTTAATGAAAGTGCATATTCATCAGCATCTGCATCAGTTAGTGGCTTAACTCGTACTACGCTTAGTTTTAGTGATTTTAATACAGTCTTAGGCTTAGGGGCAAACTTCGCCTCTGTAGACTATGTTCATGTGTTGCTTTCGACAACCACTGCCGGTGCGGATATGATAATTACTGAATTTGGTACGGTTCCAGAACCTACTAGCCTCGCTATATTTGGTTTAGGGCTAATCGGCCTAGCCTTTGCTGCAAGAAAAAAATCATAATTACTGATTTTCTTTCCTGTATTAAAAAAGTATAGAAAAAAACCTCGTTCAATGAGGTTTTTTTTTGCTAAAAATATCCTCATGATTTAAAAATTAATAACCTTTCTCCCCTATACTCCACAGCAATGACAATTCATCAAGGTATAAGCATATTTTAATTGGCTAATTAGTGTCAGCTTTTTTTACAACTTGATTTGTGCGAAAAGTAGACGATTCATTAGGTGGTTGTATTCAAATGATTTGTTATATTTGGCCTGTTTAATGCAATTGTTTACTCGCAACGGTTGTAACTTGCATAATTTTTAATTATGGAGAATGAAAATGTTAAATTTAACTAAAAAAATATTAATGACACTGGTGCTAACCTTAGGGATGGCGAGTTACAGTTATGCAGACATAGTCCTAGATGATTTTGACTATACGCCTGACCCACAAATAAATCTTGAAGTTAATGCTAGTAATACTTCGGACAGTACCCAGCGAAATAATGTTAACGTCTTGGGCGCGGATGTTGTTTATGATTTAGAATATATTTCTGGCGACTTAGATTCATCTGCAGTCACCTTTGGTGCTGGTAATCTGGCGCTTAGCAATGACGTCCTAATGAAATCTTCGTTATTGCTAACATATTCGGAATTAGTTGCACCGGGAGCTCCTATCGCCGATTTTAGTGCTCTTAATGGCTTTTATTTTGATCTGTTAAACTCTGATTTAGGTTTTTCAATCTTAGTGACCATTGGCTCTGACAGTGGCGCGAATACAAGTACCTCAAGTACTGTTTCAGGTGCAATAGCTAGTTTGACGCGTACTAATATACTTTTTAGTAGTTTTATGACTGGGCTAGGCACAGGCGCTAATTTTGCTGCGGTAGATTATGTTTCAGTTTTAATCACGTCAGAATTAGACTCTGTCGATCTACTGTTAACCGAATTTGGTGCGACAAATGTACCTGAGCCTACATCATTGGCCATTTTTGGTTTAGGCTTAATCGGATTAGCCTTTAGTGCGAGAAAAAAAGTTTAATCATCGATGGTGAAAGTAATAATATGAAGTATAAAAAAACCTCGTGCAAACGAGGTTTTTTTATACGATTTTATAGTGCAGGAGTGGTAGGGTGTTAGAAGAGTTTTTCCTTAGACAAGCAAAATACACGACTAAAAAAATATTATGCTTGTTCTTCCTAGTCTATTTGATTTTTCCACTATACTTATTGCCTCAAATTCTTCCCGAAGGTCAACCGCTAGACTTACAACTTTATTACACGCCAATGCAGGCCTATAAGCTTATCGCATCTTATGGCGTTGAAAACCGCCTTGCATATATTAAGGGACTCATCACTATTGATATGGTGTACCCACTTTTTTATTCACTTTTCTTAAGCTTATTACTGACTTTTTTTATTGCGCGAAGTTATGCAAAAAATCATAAAATGCAGTACGTAAGAGTACTACCTTTTTTTATCATGTTAGTTGATATTATTGAGAATATTTGTATTATTTTAATGCTACTTGAATTTCCCTGCGTAATCGAAAGCCTTGCCTTAGTGTCAGGTTTGATGACGTTATTAAAGTGGCTACTCATTGTAATGATTTTTGTTATATTGTGTTATGCCGTGGTTCATTTTTATCTGCATCGCTCTGATATTGAAGCGTCAGAAAACAACGCGTGTTAACAAATAACTGTTAACACTGAGTGCTTATCATCGAGTTACTGTGAATCTTTTACATACCTAAGCTCTTCTAAGCTTAACCTTACTGATCTACTCGTAGGGAGTGTAGAACGTCCTAGGCGACCGGCAAATATAGCACGACCAGCATTACTGTCGCCTATTAAGCTTTTAAAACAATGGTCCATTTTGATGGCATTTTCTCTAGCCTTTTTATTTTCAGTAAATTTTACATCAGTGCGTAAATACTCAGAAAAAATAACAGGTGTCTGCTCGGGTTGAAAGCCAAGTTGCAACGCTGTGGCTTGCAGCCAAAATTTTTGTACTGCTGCTCCTGCTTCTAAATAGCTTGCTAGCCCAGAGGGCTCTTTGTCAGCAATAATAACAAAGTGCGCACAACTTTTTATTGCGGTTGAAAAGTCCAATAATAGTTTAGGAACCACAGTACCGGCCAGATACTTATCAAGAAAGTGAAAGCGCGACCAGCTTTTTAATGACCAACGGGATAGAGTAATAGTTAAGGGGTCTATACCTAAAGATTTTGCTGGTAGCTTATCTTTACTAAATGTTGAGTTACAGTTTTTCCCCGGGCTAGTATCTTGCTCAATAGGAGTGAATTCGACTATTTTTGAATGCACGTTAAAGCCTTCTTCCATACTTAATCGCGTGGTGGCATTACCGTACATCAACTTAGCCACTTGCCAACGTTCAGCAAAAGACTCTTTCCAAATAACTGAATAGCCTTCAGGTAGTGTTGCTGCTAATTTTTGTTTTTCGGTTGTAGATAACGGCCTTGTTCCCATCCTTTTTCTCTGCACACAACGTGTTTTTATATAAGGAAAAAGAGCGTGAGTTGAAAGTGGCGTTTTAGACGCTTGTATTGCTAATTTAAAAGTAGGAAACAAGTCATAGCTTTCTTGGTCAGGCTCAAGACCGTTTTTATTGTTTATTTGACTGCAGCATATTTCAAAATTGAGAGATTGCGCGGCAATTTTTGCATTTTCTAGAAAGCAACCAAGCGCAAGTTTACTGGCGTTACCCTTTAAATCATAAACAACATCTTTTCGGGTATCATGACCATGAATGATGCAGCTATGCTCGTCTAAGACTTCAATTCTTAGCGGTTGCATATTGTCGCCACTGGGTGACCATTTAGCGTATTCAAAAATTTGTTCTATCGGTTTCAATTCAGTTTCAATCTTTATATTTGTTGTTGGCCGCATGACAATTTTTTTAGCTATTTTAAACATTAATCGGGGTAATATGCCGGCATTACCAAATGGTCTCCATGTTTTGGCGAACTTATTTCTATAGGCATCGAAATGTAAGCCCCACGGGGCAGCCAAAACAGGCCCTCTATTAAGTAATATTTTTAAAGCATAAGTTTCGGCAATTCCGGCACATAAATCTACGGCCATGGGGGTTGAAGGCCCGCGTTTTTCAATAAAACTGATGCGACTTTCATCAACAAGGTAAGAGCGCTGTAGCATAGCTGGAGATAAGCCAATGAGGAACTGAACTAGTTGGTCATTTTCAGTGTCTTTGTCGTCGAAGCGAAAGTATTGTTCGTAAGACATTTTACCCGGCATGAAACATAAAAATGCACAGCCCATTCCTAAAGGTGCTGCGGTAACTACGGGGATGTTTTTTTCATAACACTTTTGAAAAACGATTTTACGGGCTGCTAAAGCAAAAAAATCAAGGGCATCAACGTAGAGATCAACATCTTGTAAAAATTCATCTACATTGTGAGCAAATATTCCTTCAGGAAATTTTTTTATGTTGGCATCAGGGTTGATGTCTTTGGCCATATGTTCCATAACATCAACTTTTTGTTGTCCTAAAGTCGACATAAAGGCGCCAGACTGTCGGTTAAAGTTATGTACTTCAAAATTATCAAAATCAGATATCTGAAAATTATTGATGCCCAAACGCGCTAACGTTAGCAAGTGTGCACCGCCAACACCGCCAGCACCGGCAATAGCTATTCGTTTGTTTTTTAATATTTCTTGTTCATTCTCAGTCACCCAACCTATATTCCGAGAGAATGCTTCTTCATAGTTAAACATGAGGATCCTTTTATACTAAAATTTAGGTTTATTCAGCTAATATCAGTTGTTGATCTTAGTAATAGCATTAATACGGGAGATTACTATTTCAAACCTTTACCAATTTCTCTTTCTATCTCTTTATATAAACATTTAAATCCAGGGGTTAGGTTTTCCATAAAAATAGTTGGGTTGATGTAGTAAGGGGCACGCAAGCCATGATAATCAATGGCTTCGCCAAGCTGAATGAAGTTAATACCAACAAATCGTAGACTGCGGGCTAGCCTTGGTTCCATCATGACATACACGTGTTTTACGCCAGTTTTAATGCTTATTGACGCCCCGATCATATAAAGTCCAATAGCAATAAATGGAAAGCAACGTAACTCAGTTTCTGAGTAGGTGGGTTCATTAATCGTACCGACTGCTGAGCCCTTGAATTTATCTATTTTACGTCGTCTAAAGTCAGCTTTTACGGCAAGGCGAGATATTTCACCTACTTCATGGCGTGGAAAGTTACTTGGGTGTAGTTCTTTATTTTGTATGACATTGGGGCAATATTTTTCGATCGGTAGTAGTTCAGATTCGTTAGCTGATATCACCATTCTTACGCAGCTTGTGTAGGTATCCGACGGCTTATGTTTTATCATAGCGAAGATCGAGTGGGCATCAAACTCATCTTGTTCCTTGCCACCGTCTTTTACTTTTTCATAGGCCAATTCTTCACAATAAACGTTGTGACGAATGCGGAACACTTCGTCGCGTAACTCATCAGTATTGGCAATTTCAGGCTTTAAGAATTGGGTGAAATGCTCAGCAATATCCATCGCATCATGATTAACTTTCATTGATGCAATGCGTTTGGTGATGGCTCCAACCACGGGCACGTTTAGTAACTTCTTGCTCCAATTCATTACTTTTAGTTCCTGACTTTCAGTCGGTTATGCATGACGATAATTATGTTATTTTTAGTATAGCTATATAATTAATTTACCATTTTATGTAATAATTATGAAACATAATTGTTATTTATTTATTAACAGTTATGTTTTTAAACACTTAACGGCCATGATTAGTTTTAATGGGTACAATTTTCATTGCAGTTTCATAGCCAATATCGAAAAGTGAAAACTTTTTTTCTTCACTCATGCCAAAATCAACAGCTGAGCATAAGCCGGTATTGATAATGATAGTATTGTGCCAAAAGGCGTCATTAATATACTCACGTGATATGGTTGTCATAAAGGTTCTGATCAATAAGGTTACGTAATTTACGATAGGAAATAGCCCATCTGTTTTGAGCTCGTCATATTCATGCTCACCACGCAGACGAAAACACAATACGGGTGTGCCGTCCATAGCCCAATCTCGGTGCAAGGCATCCTCAGATAAAATACTGCCATCAACCATTAAATGTTTACCAAAGGGTTTAAAGCTGAAAACCAGTGGAATTGACATAGAAAAACGCACGGCCAAAGAAACTTTCATATTAGGTGTTCTTGCTCGGTTAAATATAATGGGTCGTCCAGTTTTAACGTCAGTTGCTACTATATGTAAGTTTCGGTTTAGGTCGATAAACCTTTTACCGGTTAAGTGTTGGTCAACCCATTGTTCAAAAATGTCACCGGAACTTAAACCGCCATTACGAATTAAGCACACTAATGAGAAACCTTTAAATTGATTATAATCGGTAGTTATCGCAATATGTTTAATTTCTGCTATCGATAATCCAGCAGCATACAAGCTTGCAATTATGCTACCTCCCGATACGCCAACAAGATGAGAGAAATCAATATGCAAATCTTTCAATGCTTGCAAAACGCCGATATGAGCGGGTGAGCGTGTTCCCCCGCCAGCTAAAATAGGCACTATACTCGCCACATATATCTCCTCGCTGTATCCAATTATTTAATTATGGGTAAAAATGACAAAATCGCTAGCAAAAAAATGTGCTAAGTTCAGGTAAAGTTTTAAATTTTTAAAAGGAGTGAAAATATGAATAAATTATTACCACTATTAATCTTTATTGGGCTGATATTCAGTTCAATAGCCTGTGCTGATTTAGCGGATACGGTTAGCTTACTTAAACCTTCTGTGGTTGGCATTGGTGTTTATACGCCGACAGGACAGCCGAAAAATCAACTTTATGGCACGGGCTTTGTCATTGGTGATGGCACTTATATCGTGACCAATAACCATGTTATTGAGCAAGAGTTAGATGATAATTTGTTACAGAAATTAGCCGTTTTTACCGGTAAGGGCCAAGCGGCGAAAGTGAAATTAGCTAAATTGGTTGCCCGTGATGAGGAGCATGATATTGCTATTCTTAAAGTTGAGGGGAAGGCGTTACCGGCATTATCATTAGCAAACAATGACTTTCGACGTGAAGGCAGTGCTATCGCGTTTACTGGATTCCCGATTGGCGCGGTGTTAGGGCTTTATCCTGTAACACACCAAGGTATTATTGCTGCCGTAACACCAACTATTATACCCGTTGATGATGCAAGACAAATAAGCATAGCGATGCTTAAGCGCTTAAGAGACCCTTATTTAGTGTATCAATTAGATGCAACGGCCTATCCGGGCAACAGTGGTAGTGCTATGTATGATGTTAAAACGGGTGAGGTTATCGGCATTATTAACAAAGTTTTTGTTCAGCAGAGTAAAGAAACCGTGATCAGCAAGCCGAGTGGCATTACCTATGCGATACCCGTAAAGTATCTACATAAACTATTAAGAAAGCATAATATAAAGGGCTAGTGACTATATCTTGCCTGATGATTTCAGCCGCTGGTAAAGTAAAAAAGCGGATTAATCTTCAGCACTTGTTTGTTGATTTGATGTGGCCGTTTTATTGTTTAGTAGCCTTGATATTGGTACTAGCTCTATGTTGTTTTTTTCGAGCAAAGGCAAGAGTTTATGTAATGATCTGATGGTTTCAGGATGTGGATGAGCGATAGCAACAACGCTACGATAACGTTTGGCATCGAGTATGAGTTGCTTAAATTGACTAAGAATATAGGCGTGTTCTAATTTATTATCGAGAAAAATATGTCGATGTAAACTGGGTACGCCAAAGCTTATGGCAACTTCTTCTGCTTGGCTAGCGCTAGTGGTTAAGCTATCAATAAACATTAAGTTTCGTTCACGCAAAAATTGCATGGTCCACGCCATAGGTTGATATAGCTCGGTAAGTTTACTACCCATGTGGTTGTTGATACCCAAAGCGAAAGGAATCTCAGCAAAGGCATGAGTTAAGCTTGCTCGAATACCCGTTTCATTCATAGCACTGGTTAACGCGCCTGGGCCGAGTTTTTTACCATTTTTTGCTTCCATGGGAATATGCAAAATAACATCATTTTTGTTTGCTTTTGCCTGTAACGCCAATATTTTTCCATAGGGCGTATGGGGAAGAATCGCGTAACTGATATTCCCGGGTAAATACAGTGCTTGCACGTCGCTTTTTCGATAGCCAATGTCGTCAATAATGATCGCTACTTGTGCAGGTTGAGCATAAAGCAAAGTAGGCCAAAGTAAGCTAAAGGTTAGTAGGAATCGCAGCACGGTTAGTTTTTTTTGATGAGATAATAAATCATTATTTAGGGTAACAGCTCAGATGGTTAAAATCGACTAGTTAAACGCTTAACAATGCATAAGCTTATTTACACCAAAGTTTAGGGTTGACGGCTATTCCGGTATGTCGAATTTCAAAGTAAAGGCCTGAGTTGGCTTGACCACCACTTTGACCTACTAAAGCTATGGGTTCACCCGCTTCTACACGGTCGCCAACAGCTTTAAGTAACGCTTGATTATGACCATATAAACTCATGTAACCATCGCCATGATCAACAACAGAAACTAGTCCATAACCTTTAAGCCAATCTGAAAATAAAATAGTGCCGTTATGAATGGTTTTAACTTGTTGGCCAATCGGTGCTGAAAGAAATACCCCTTTCCATTTTAAGTAGCCTTGTTTACTTGAACCAAAACGGTGGCGAATTTGCCCTTTAACTGGCCAACTCAGTTTACGTTTTAATTTACTCAAACCGATTAGGTTATCTACTTTTTGTGCGGTAGCAGCCATTTTTTTCAACAAGGCAACCAATGCTGACTCTTCTCGTTCTAATTTAGTTAGCTTCTGTTGTTCGGTAAGCGCTTTTTTATTGAGCGCTTTTAAGGTTTGTTTTTGTTTGGTTTTTGATAATTCGAGTAGTTGTTTTTGCTGACTTTGGGTTTGTGTTAATTGCGTTAATTGCTCTGCTTGCTGCTGGTATTGTGCTGTCACGTCATTCAGTTGAGTAATCGTACTTTTAAAGGCTTCAATTTCTTTAATACGGGCAGCATTGAGGTATTGATAATGAGTAATAGTACGCTGTACGTTACTAGGTTTTTGTTGGTTAAGGATTAACTTTATATAGTCGTGATGGCCAGTAGAATAGGCGGCTCTAAGCTGCTTGGCTAATATCTGCTCTTGCTGTTTTTTGGCCAGTGTTAATTGTTTTTTTTCTGCGCTAAGTTGGCCCAGTTTTTGGCGTGTTGTGGTTAGGCTACTACTGGTATTTGCTAAGTTTCGGGCCACTTCACCTATGGCGATATCGTCTGTTTTTAATTGTTGCTCTAGATCACTGATCTCTACATTAGTACTTGATAAGGTTTGTTTTTGCTGATTAATAGCCTGTTGAATATCAGACAGTTGCTGATTGGTTTTTGCACTATTTTTAACATTAGCGTCTGTTTGGGCCAAAATATCAAACGAGCAAAACATCAGCACTAAGCCAATAAAAAAAGCATAGCCAGTGCTAAATTGGCTACGTTCTAATATTGGCTTGCTGATATTCATCTTAAAAAGCATGTTTAGATTAAATTAAATTAAGTTAAGTTTAATAAGTTACACCCTGTCATATCTTTAGGCTGAGGCATATTCATTAATGATAAAATAGTGGGGGCGATATCACTCAGCGCGCCTGTTTTGGCCATTTTTGCATTTCGACCAATATATATTAACGGTACAGGTTCACAAGTATGTGCGGTGTGCGCTTGTCCTGACACCTTGTCCATCATTTGTTCTGCGTTACCGTGATCAGCGGTAATTAAACACTCGCTGCCAGTTTTCTCTAATGCGGTCACTATTCTACCAATACAAGTGTCGACGGCCTCACAGGCTTTTACTGCGGCATCAAAATCACCGGTATGACCTACCATATCACCATTTGGATAGTTACAAACAATAAAGTCATGCTCGCCGCTTTCTATTGCGGCCACTAATTTGTCGGTTAACAGGGTTGAGTTCATTTCTGGTTGTAGGTCATAGGTTGCTACTTGTGGTGATGGCACTAATATTCGTTGTTCACCGACAAAAGTATCTTCTTTACCACCGCTGAAGAAAAAGGTTACGTGCGCATACTTTTCTGTTTCTGAAATGCGCAGTTGCGTTTTATCATGCTTTTCTAGCCATTCACCTAACACGTTATTAAGTTTTACCGCGGGAAATGCAGAGGGCGTATCGATGTCGGCGGCATATTCGGTTAGCATAACAAAACTGCTGAGTTTGGGTGGTTTTTGGCGTGTGAAGCCTGAAAACTTTGTGTCGGTAAAGCAGCGGGTAAATTGGCGTGCACGATCGGCTCGAAAATTCATAAAGATCATGGCATCGCCATCTTCTACCTTAATCACTTCACCCTGTTCGTCGGTAATCGCTGAGGCTTTGACAAATTCATCATTTTCGTTGCGCGCGTAAGCTGCATGCAAAGCATCAGTCGCCTGAGTATAGTGAAACTCGGCTTGACCTGAAACCATTAAATTATAAGCTAATTCAACGCGTTCCCATCGTTGGTCTCTGTCCATGGCATAATAGCGGCCAATCACTGAGGCAACTTGCCCACAACCTAATTCAGCAAACTTTGCTTGTGCTTTTATTAACGAAGCTTCTGCACTGCGTGGTGGCGTATCACGGCCATCTAAAAACGCATGTAAATAAATCTTTTTTGCGCCTTTTTCTGCAGCCATTTCTAGCATCGCAAAAATATGATCTTCATGGCTATGGACACCACCTGGAGATAATAGACCAAAAACGTGTATCGCTTTATTGTTGCTAACGGCGTTTTCTACCGCATTGACTAAAACAGGGTTGCTTTGAAATTCTTTATCTTTAATCGCTTTGGTAATGCGAGTGAAGTCTTGATAAACAATACGGCCAGCGCCTAAGTTAACATGACCTACTTCAGAGTTACCCATTTGCCCGTCAGGTAAACCAACCGCCATGCCTGAGGTCTCAATCAGCATATTCGGTTTATTCGCCATTAAGTTATCTATTACCGGAGTTTTGGCATGATAAATAGCATTAGACTCTGGGTTTTCTCTATATCCCCAACCATCTAAAATAATAAGAACTGTTGATTTTTTGTTTGGCATCACGGCTTCCTTTATACAAGTAATGAGAGGTAAAAATAATTTTCAACAGCAGTATATCAAGACACGCAGTGAATATCTTCTGTCTATGTAGAGAAAATAGCAGAGAAAACACTTCTGATCTCATCAGTTTTACAAGTCAATTATGGTGTGAAAAGTTACAGCAATAAGAACAAAATTTGTTTATGCTTATTAAGATATTAAGTAAATCTGTTTTTCTATGAAAAGTTCAGTTTGGGTTTAGTTTATTAGCCTGTATACTATTGCCAAATTTTAGTTAATTAGAATATAAAACTTATGGACCAACTTATTACCTTCGCAATGAGTCAATCTTTGCTCAGCACTATTTGGCTGTTTATTGTTTTGATGATTATTGTCATGACGATTAGAATTCAAATGTCACCTATTAAACAATTAAGCACACAACAAATGACTTTTTTAGTTAATAGAGAGTCTGGTGTTGTTGTTGATAGCCGAAGCGAGAAAGACTTTAAAGCCGGACATATTGTTGATGCGTTACACCTTGGCAATGATAAAGTCAGTAAAAATGACTTTTCTAGTCTTGAAAAACATAAAGATAATCCCATCATTATAGTATGTAGTGCTGGCATGAGCGCAGGTAAAGTGGCTAGCCAACTAACAAAAGCGGGTTTTACTCGAGTAAGTTTACTTAAAGGTGGCATGAGTGCTTGGTTAAGTGCAGGTTTACCTGTAACTAAGTAGTGTGCAACTAAACAACGGACTATGATAATGGCAGTTGACATATATACTAAAGTAACTTGTTTTTATTGCATGAGAGCGAAAGCTTTACTTGATGATATGAAGGTTACTTACAACGAAATAAAAATTGATGGTGATGCACTATTGCGTGAAAAAATGATCACACGCAGTCAGGGCAGCGCAACAGTGCCACAAATATTTATTAACAACGAGCATATTGGCGGTTGTGATGAGTTACTTGCATTGCATGCGCAAGGAAAATTAGCTTCACTCTTAGCACAATAATATCAGTGAAAAACATAGAATAAAAATGCCTTAAAAAGGCGTAACTATATAGGAAATAATACAAAATGGCTGACGAAATTCAAAACGGCGCAGAAGCAACAACGGAACAACAAGCACCACAATTTGCTATTCAACGCGTTTATACCAAAGATATCTCATTTGAAACACCCAACTCACCGGCAATTTTTCAAAAAGATTGGAAGCCAGAAATACAGTTAGATATTGATACTAAATCAACTAAACTTGCTGATGATACTTATGAAGTAACTTTGTCGTTAACCGTTACGGCTAAAGTTGAAGACCAAACAGCTTTTCTAGCTGAAGTACAACAAGCCGGTATTTTTACCATAGGTAACTTGCCTGAAGCACAGTTAGCCCATACTATTGGTGCATTTTGTCCTACAACTTTATTCCCTTATGCGCGTGAATCAGTGGCGAACTTAGTTAGCCGTGGCTCTTTCCCACAAATTAACTTAGCACCGGTAAACTTTGAAGCTTTATTCGCCAACTATGTACAACAACGTGCAGCACAAGCGAATGCCGAACAAGCACCAGCAAGCACAGAAACTCACTAGTTTATGAGCCCTGATTCTGCAGCAATCTCCGTTATTGGCGCTGGCTCTTATGGCACAGCGCTAGCAATATGTTTAGCCCGTAATGGTCATAAAACATTGCTTTGGGGGCGTGATGCTCATCACGTTGCTGAAATGGCGAGTACACGCGCTAATGAAAAATATTTACCCGGTAGCCAGTTTCCAGAAGCATTAGTGGTTAGTGATGATTTGGCAAGCGTAGTCGCGGCCAGTAAAAATATTTTATTGGTGGTGCCGAGCCATGTATTTGGTGAAATGCTGGAGAAAATCAAACCTTATCTAAGAAAAGATACGCGTTTGGTCTGGGCTACTAAAGGTTTAGAGCACGATTCAGGGCGCTTATTGCAAGATGTAGCGCGAGAAATCTTAGGTAATGACATATCGTTAGCTGTGCTTTCTGGACCTACTTTTGCAAAAGAAATGGCCGCAGGATTACCAACGGCGATATCTTTATCTTCAACCGATGATGTCTTTGTTGAAGATATATCTAAATTATTACACTGCGGGCGAACCTTCCGTGTTTACAGTAATAGCGACTTTATTGGTGTGCAATTAGGCGGAGCCGTTAAAAATGTTATTGCCATTGGTGCCGGTATGGCTGACGGCATTGGCTTTGGTGCCAATGCACGAACGGCCTTAATTACCCGTGGCCTAGCCGAAATGACCCGCTTAGGTTGTGCATTAAACGCTGAACCGTCAACCTTTATGGGCATGGCAGGGCTAGGTGATTTAGTATTAACTTGTACTGACAACCAGTCACGTAACCGTCGTTTTGGCCTAGCGTTAGGCGCTGGCGCAGGTGTTGAGCAAGCGATTGCTGATATTGGCCAAGTGGTTGAAGGTTATCGCAACACCAAAGAAGTTTATATGCTGGCACAGCGCATGGGTGTTGAAATGCCGATTGTTGAGCAGGTTTACCAGGTACTTTATTGCGCTAAAGACGCCAGATTAGCCGCGGCAGATTTATTATCTCGTGACCGTAAATTTGAATAAGGTTAAATAAACCACATTTTTGGTGACTGAATAAATAGCGGGCAGTTTAAAGAATTACCAAGGTGAAAAATTACCCGTAGGCTCTGTGTATGTATGTAGGGTGGACTTTAGTCCATCAAGTTAAATGAAATTTAACGGTTTTCTCCATAAACTACATTAATTTTTCAATCTATATTTACAGATTATAAAAAATAATACCCGCTACAGATGTTTGTTTGCCCATCACCTTAATCCCCTGATCAACGTTCCACGGACTCAAGTCCGACCGACAATAAAATTCTGAACGTTGAAAATCACCTGTAGGCTCTATGTAGGTTGGACTTTAGTCCATCAAGTTAAATGAAATTTAACCAGCTTCAATATAAGGAGCATCAGGTTATAACGGACTTACTTTTACACTGAGTCTGCAAAGCCTAGCTGGCGCCATGCCTCATAGACAATCACAGCGGTAGCGTTTGATAAGTTCATACTACGGCTATCTTTTAACATAGGTATTCTGATTTTGTCTTGATCAGGTATTTGTTGTCTAACATCCTCGGGTAAGCCACCAGTTTCTGAGCCGAATAAAAGATAATCACCGGACTGAAAACTGATATCGCCATAATAACCGGTAGACTTTGTTGTCACTGCTAATATGCGCTTAGGTTGCTCACTTTCAATAAAACTTTGATAATTCGCATGGCGCTTAAGTGCCGCAAATTCATGGTAATCTAAACCGGCTCTGCGCAATTTTTTATCTTCTAGGTCAAAGCCGAGTGGTTCAATTAGATGTAACCTAAAGCCGGTATTAGCACATAGGCGAATTATATTACCCGTATTGGGTGGAATTTGAGGTTGAAATAAAACGACATCTAACATATCAAGTGCTTAATAAATTGTATAATTAAGTGGTATTATACCGTGCTTGATTCGGCTTTGCTTTATCTATGTTAAGCAATGTTAAGCAATATTTATTCATTAGGAGGACTTAGTGCAGGCTAACAAGATAGATTCAAACCAATATGCTTACTTAGTAAAGCTAGCAGCATTTGCGGCAACAGCAACGGCGTTGATTTTAGTGGTGTTGAAGCTTTATGCTTTTTTTGTCACTGATGCTAGTGCCATGTTAGCTTCTGCGACTGACTCGATTTTAGATTTATTCGCTTCCATCATGAATGTGGTGATTTTACGTTTCGCTTTGGCTCCGGCTGACAAAGAACATAAATTTGGTCACGGTAAAGCGGAGAGTTTAGCCGGATTGGTACAAGCTGCCTTTGTGTTGGGTTCAGCATTATTACTGGTGTTTAATGGTGTTGATCGCATTATTAATCCACAAGAAGTGGTGCGCACCGAAGTGGGTATTGTGGTCTCAATTATTGCTATTGTCTTGACCTTGTTGCTGGTGATACTGCAAAAATATGTGATTAACCGGACAAAATCTGTTGCTATCAGCGCCGATTCTTTGCATTATCAATCTGACTTAATTCTGAATTTAGGCGTGCTTGCGGCCCTGTTTTTAAGCCAAGGTTATTGGTTACAAGCGGATGGGGTTTTTACTGTTGCAGTCGCTATATTCCTGCTAATTGGCGCAGGTAAAATTATTTGGAATAGTGTTCATCACTTAATGGATCATGAACTTACTGAAGAAGAGCTTAATACTATTAAGAAAATTATTTTGGCGCATGAAGGCACTCATGGTTTACACGAGTTGAGAACACGACAAGCCGGGCCAGATCGTTTTATTCAATTTCATTTAGAGTTAGATGGTGAGTTATCTTTGTCAGAAGCTCATAGTATTGGCGAGGCCATTGAAACAGAAATTATTCTAGCCTTAGCACCCTGTGAGGTATTTATTCACCACGATCCTTTGTCAGTGTCTAACCACCAATAGGCTAAAGACGCAAAGGCCATGATTAAGACATAACTTCTTATGTTTTAGTCATGGGCTCTTGGCGTTTAGTTATGGGTTATTGATGTTGTGAAAACCATGTGATGGTTTTATCTATCGCGATATCCCGGTATTGGTCCACTTCAAAAAAAAGTTCGTGATAGGCGCCAGAGATGACTATGGGCTTACCGCCCGGGCAAGCACTGTGATTAAAGTTATTGAGTGTTAGGCAAAAGTTATCTTGAGCATGATTATCAACAATCTGTTCATTTTCTGCTTGCAACATTTGTATTGGTAGCGACAATTTTTCGATATCGATAAATAAATTATCCGAATTTATCATGGCTTGCTCTAGCCAATTAAAGGTGACTCCACCGAGTTTTAGTACTGGCTGGGCTTGATATAATGACTGAAAACGCTGAAAACGCTTTGCTGAATGCATTAAGCGATTTTGTGCAAATGAACTTTGATTACTATCACTTTGTCCAAAAAAATACCATGGTGTATTAGACAGCCAACGGTTTATTGTTGAGCCTGTTTTTATTAATGCTTTCGCTAACCAATCTGGCGTGTCGCCACTTGATATGGCTATCATGGGAGAGCTTAAACTTAATGCTTTGACCTTATGTGGGTATAGTTGCAGGTATCTTAATGCAATAGCGCCACCCATTGAATGTGCCAGCATAAAAGAGCTTTGCTGATGTTGTGGGTATTTTTCAGGTAAGACGTGGTGGAGTAATCGTTGTAAATCTTGCGCGTATTGATCAAAGTTTTCCACATAACCCTGTAAGTGGTTGGTTGTTAAGCGCATCGAAAGTCCTTGCCCACGATGATCAATGATAACGCTATCATAGCCTTGATTATCTAGGTCATAAGCCAACTCTTGATATTTTAGGTAACCTTCTGAACGCCCAGGTACAATAACAATATAAGGCTTTTGGGGACGTTTAAAGTTAGTGGCATAAGCGATGCGAATATTGTCATCTGTTTTGAATGATGCTTGAGTTACTGATTGCCAAAAGTTTTCAATGGCGGAAATTTTTTCTAAGGTAAGTGCTTGCTTACTCTCTAAGCTTTTTGCGTTGGTCATTGCTGAAATCCCTAAAGCTAGCCAAAAGAAAACTAGCGGATAAAGTTTTTTATGATTCATTCGTACTATTTTTACTGATATCAAGGGGTAACTCAATGGTAACCGTAAGACCATTCTCGTTATTGTTCTGCGCACTAATATTGCCATTATGCGCAACAATAGCTTGCTTAGCTATTGCCATGCCAAGCCCCGTGCCACCTGTGGCGCGATCACGTGATTGAGCAACCCGATAAAAGGGCTCAAATAACTTAGCTAAGTCCTCAGCGGGAACACCGATGCCAGTATCAATTATCTCGATAATAAAATGGCTGCTAGTTTTGTGTAAATGTACCTTTATCTGACCGTTTGTGTGGCTATATTTTATCGCATTAATTAAGATATTATTGATGGCACTGGATAATAAGTTTGGATCTGCTTGCAGCAGTGCTGATCTTTGACAGTCAAAGGTAATGGTTATTGATTTTTCATTAGCGATATATTGTGCGTCTTCAATGCAGAGGATTAATAGCTGTTTAAGATCGACAAACATCAATTCTATTTGGCTAATGGTGTTCTCCATTCTTGATAATGATAAAACATTAGCGATCATTTCGTCGAGCCGAGCGACCTCGAGTTCACATCGTTGTAAATGTTTGTGTAATAGTGCTTCGTTTATATTGTTTTGTTGAGCAAGCCCAAGTGCGATTTGCAATCGGGTCATGGGTGAGCGCAGTTCATGAGAAACATCGGCCATCAGTCTTTGATGAGCGCCAATGTTTTGCTCTAGCTTATCAGCCATTAAGTTAAAACTAATCGCACAAGCGCCAATTTCATCATTGCGTTGCGCTATTAAGGGAATGCGGGTGCTAAATTCACCATCACCAAAACGTGCGGCGGCTTTTTGCATAGCTATTAGAGGCTTGGTCAACGAGCGAGTCAGTAGCCAAAGTAAAATAGAGCTGATAATAATAGGAATAGCGAAACGCGGCCACGCGTGCATCCGGTCTAGGATGTTGCCAAAGGGAGGCTTTCTGTCGCGACTGGCAAGAAATAACTGATAGGGTATACCCGCAATATCAATCGTTAGCGGCCCAGTCATACGATAGAATTTAAACTTAACCGTAGTGAGGCTCTCGATATTATTCTCGATTAAAAACTGTTGTAAATTTTTTATTTGCCACTTATCAGTGGCGTATACGGCATGAGTTGAGATGTTTTTTAATAGTAATTCACGGCCTTCTTTTTGCGACAAAATGGCTAGCACTTTTTGTGGTGTGGCGATCAGGTTAGCTTTAATTTTTTGGCTAATTCGCTCTACTCTTGTAATATCAGAGTGATGCGTTGGGATAATAAAACTCTTGCTTCTAAATTGTTCAGATACCAACTTTGTGACACCAATGGTCAATAACACAATTAACCAAAAACAGATAAATAGCTTGGCACCAATAGAGGAAAACTTGCCGGCAATTTTAAACATTAATTTAATTCTCCAGTCAAGAAAATATAGCCGGCACTACGAATAGTCTTAAGTTTGTCGCTTGGGCTAAAAGGTAATAATTTTCGTCTGATATTACTGACATGCATATCAATACTGCGGTCAAACGCGCTTAATTTACGCTTTAGTACCTGTTCTGATATTTCACTTTTACTGACAATTCCCCCTGGCTTTGACATTAAATGCTCTATGATCAGATATTCAGTGCCGGTAAGTTCAATAAGTTGGTTATGGCAACTGACTTGACGGGTCGCATGGTTAAGTTTAACGCCGTTAACTTGCAGTGCGGTGTTTTGTTCTTTGCTATTTTTTACAATATCTATACGGCGAAGAATGGCGTTAATACGAGCAAGTAATTCACGATGTTGGAACGGCTTGGGTAAATAGTCATCTGCGCCAAGTTCTAAGCCTAATATTCGAGAGGCATTATCACCTTTGGCAGTTAGCATTAATATTGGGGTTTTGTGATTGCCACCCAGCGCTTTTAGCACTTCAAAACCGGTTAAGCCTGGCATCATCACATCTAATAAAATCAATGAAATTTTATCATCATAGGCTTTTTCTAATCCTGAGATGCCGTCATGGCAAGATATTAACTCAAAGCCTTCTGTAGCCAGATAATCAGATAATAACTCAGCAAGCTCTGTGTCATCGTCTATTAAGAGAAGTTTATGCTTTTTCATGGTTGCTCTCGTTAATCGCTAGGGTGAAGTATTCAGTACTTATACTCAAACCATTGAAACAAGGATGTTGAGGGCGTTTGGATATAAGCGAAACGGATTAATTATGTAGTCCAATTAGCATTATAATAACGTATAAGTTAAGCGCCAAGGGCTATCTTTACAAAACATTTACGTTGCTTTGCGTTTACTTTCGTTGCACAAATTATACTGGGGGTGAATTAATTGAGGAACAAACTTATGAACACACAAAAACTGTATTTAACAATAAAACCCCATGCGGCGATTGGCATACTTGTGCTTGGTATTATCAGCCTTAGTAGCTTTAGCGCCAATGCTATGGGTCACGAAAACAAACATCATAGCCATCACAATAGTCATCAACAGCATGAAGGTCCTGATAATCAGCAGGCAAAGCTGGAAAAACGCTTACATCACTTAGCTAAAAAGTTAGATCTAAGTCAAGCACAACAAAGTGAAATCAAGCTAATTTTTGTCAGTATGACAGAAGATAAACAGGCGAAAAAGCGCGCTATGTCAGACTTTAAAGCACAAGTGAAACCATTGCTGCAAGCGAGCGAATTTGATGAAAATCAGTTTGTAGCTATCTATGCCAAACATCAGCTGAATTTTCAACAGGCAGCAATGGAAAGGGCAAAAGTTCACCATGGTATTATGCAAGTGTTAACATCAGAGCAGCAGCAAGAGTTTTTAACTATGGGTAAACACCGTTAAATTTTACTCTAAAATACTAAAGGAGAATATTTTTGACATTGTGCTTTCTACTGCGCGGCCATTTTCTTTTGCAGGTAGAAAGCGCCATTTTTCCATGGCGTTACGAATGGTATTGCGAAAGTAGCTAACTTTGCTTTTAGACTCAAACTGAATGTCTTTAACTAGGCCATTTCGGTCTATACTAAACTTCACCATAATCTCTAATTCTATGCCTTTTCTTTGTGCTGAAGCCGGATATTTAGGTTCAGCTGAGTTTATTAGTCGCGCTGTTACCGTACTCGTTTTAAATGCCTGATGTTCGATGACACTCTTGTTTAATTGGCTTTGACTTAAGCGTGCACTACTCAATTTATTATCTGTCTGTTGTGGGTAGTTAGTACCAAATTGAGTTTGGTTTAATGCCTTTATTGGAGTATCCCTAGATGTTATTGGCTCGTTTAACAGTGAACTAACTTGTTGCTTATACGGGTTTGCCGCTGCGCCAACATATGTAGAGTCAGTGCGTTCAAATGCTAATGTTGAAATCGATTTTTTGCTTGCTATGTCTGGCGGTTGGTTAACTTGTGTTTCGTGTTGTAATTCTGCGTGATGTTGGGCTACATTTTTTTTATTATTTGCATTTACAGGCACAAAAGGTAACTCGTTATAATAGGAGCTAGTTGAATTATCACTTAAAACGTCAAGCTTACTTTTTGCTGTTATTTCGTTGTATTTTTGTTTTTTATCAATGGCTTGGGTTAAGTTCACTGCTTTTTTTACTGCCGGAAATTCACGAGTACTTGTGTGATCTCTAGCTAATAAATGGCTAGCAAGTGTGGTGTTGGCATTTGTTTGCTGAAAGGTTTCAAGGGGCGGCGTTATTGAGTTTTTATTTTGCACTGTTACAGAGTTATGCATTGTTACAGGGTTATGCAATGAAATACTCCCTGACTGTAGGTCAATAATCGGCAAGGTTAGCGAGTATTTAGATAAGAGAAAAATAATGCTGAATAAGATGGTAAATGAAGCAAGCCATTTGCCGGTGTCGGCAGTTTTTGTGCAGTGCTGCTGCTGGTCTAATAGTCGAACAACCCGTTGTTTTAAATCACCACCAGAAGCTGCCATAGCCATATTTGGAATGGTGTGATGGCGATGTTGCTCACACAAAGAAGCGGTATCTGCCAAGGTATGTGCATAGGCCAATGAACTACCACCATGTTGTACGGCAATGTCATCGCTACAATACTCTCTTTCGTTACGCATTTGTTTTGACACCCAATTAACTGCAGGATGAAAAAACAGTAATATTTCAACAAGCGTTTGTAAAAAATTGACCAAATAATCATGACGTCGAATATGTGCTAATTCGTGTAGCAAAAGCATATCTAACTGTTGAGGTGTTAAGCCTGACAACATACTAAATGGGATCAGCACCACAGGTTTTAGCCAACCTATTGCCATAGGTACATCGGTTTTTTGAGAAAGTAATAAGGCCACTTTTCTCGACAAGCCGACTTTAACAAGCAGCACATCAAAACGCTTTTGTAGTGCAATATCAACGGGAGTACAGCCCTGCAACGGCAGTTTATTAACATTGTACAGTTCTATGATTAACTTAAGCGCAAGTGTTGTAACAACAGTAAACCACAGCATAGCGACTAGAGGAAAATATTCTAACCATTCCATATACCAAGCATTTGCGGCTGTTTTTTCTAGATAAAAATTGTGATCCAGTAACGGCTGGGCATGAACAAAGTTTGTTACTTGACGAAAATCAGTATCGTAAACAAGAAAAAAAGTGATAATAGGTAAAATGAGGTTGGCTAACATCGCCACCGAGCTTAATGCGTAGCGTAATTGAGCTTTTTGATAGGATATTAGCGACAGTAAGGCTTTTAATACCACTGCAATTAGAACACCTTGCCATAAAAAATGGATAAGAGTTATGGTTAAAGCCGCCAATGATGGACTATGTATTAAGCTTTCCTCAATCATGCCTGTTTAAGTTACCTTTAAAGTCTTAGTTAATTAAGATTGTTGTTCTAATTCATTGAGTAACTGTCTAATATCTTCAATTTCTTCTTTGCTTGTTGAATTATCTAACGCTCGCATGACTAACTTTGATGTTGAACCACCAAAGGCTTTTAACACTAAATCTTTTAATAAAGACGATTGTGTTACCATCTCGCTATTCGAGGGCGCATAAACATGTGCTCGGTTGCTTTCGTCGCGAATAACTAAGGTTTTTTCGTGCATGATTTGTAATATTTTCAGTACAGTAGTATAACCAGTTTTTTGGCTTTGGCTAACCGTGTCATGGACTTGTCGAACTGTAGCTGGTCCGATTTTCCAAAGAATATTAAGCAGCGTTAGTTCCGCCTCTGTAGGCTTAATATTTGATTTATCTCGTAACATTGAGATTCCTTAAGGCAAATTTATTTAAAATTATACCAAGCGAACTAATTTTCTGCTTACTGTGAGAAGTAGTCAGTTTGGTATTGCTATACGAATATACTCGTATCTTATTATTGCTATCCTAGCTTGCGACGAATAAATGAGCAATAGTAATAGTTGAATTGCTCTATTTAATTGTCATTAGATTTAAATCATAAGTACTGAAAATATTTATTAGCCGATCGTGTGAATTATTGCTCTTACAGTACGGTGTGATCCCGGTGTAAAGTTTGTCAATATACCAATACAGGCGCGCCGCTTGCTAAAAAGCTAGCAGTGAGCTCTCAATAAACTCACCACTAGCCCTTGATGGGCAATTATTTGCATTTTGTGCAATGCCTATCACTGAGCTTTGAAGCGATGGGGTAAAATTTATGCACTGGCATCCAATGTCACTAAATCAGCATAATGTTCACCCAAGCGAGTTACTGTTTCTGGCCCCGCTTGCGGGTTAAATTTCACCATATTTGGCGCAAAAGTGGTGACAACAGTGGAGCCGAGTTTAAATCGACCCATTTCAGCGCCTTTCTCTAGTGTTATTGCCCCCGCGCCCTCTGTTGGATATTGCCAGCGAAATACATCTTTACCTGCAGGAGGTGTTATTGTGCCAGCCCAAATTGTTTCAATACTCGCGACTATGGTTGCGCCGACAAGCACCATCGCCATCGGGCCATGTGCGGTATCAAACACTGTGACTACGCGTTCATTACGGGCAAATAAGTTGGGTACATTATTGGCGGTTAACGGGTTTACTGAAAACAAATCACCGGGCACGTAAATCATTTCTCGCAAGGTGCCGGTAATCGGCATGTGAATACGGTGGTAATCTTTTGGGGCCAGATAAATACATGAAAATTCACCATCTTGAAAAGGTGCTGCAGTTGCTTGATCGCCTCCCAGTAAGGTTTCCAAACTGTAGTTAAAACCTTTCGCTTGAATAAGTTGCCCTTGTACAATCGGCCCTTGTTGACTAATGGCACCATCAACAGGATAACAAATAGTGTTTGGATCTGCGATTATAGTGCGTGCGCCTGCTTCTAATTCACGGGTGAAAAAGTCATTAAAGGTGGTAAAGTCAGTGGCGTTTTTTAACTTAGCTTCTGCCATATTAATGTCATAAGCTTTGATAAAATAACTAATGGCCTTAGTGGTAAGCCAGCCAGCTTCTGCCGCGGCAAATTTACCCACCAGTCGCGAAATTGCATGTTTTGGCATCAGGTGTTGTAGGGCGATTTTCAATTTATTAACTAGCACTATTTTTTCCTTATTATGGGGTTAACTGTCTTAATCATTAAAGCGTGAGGTTAGGGTATTATCACCTAAACTGGCTAATATTTTTTGGAAACTGGCTAAGCGCTCTGGGAATATCTTGCCTTCATCTTTCGCCGCAATTAAGGCACAGCCGGGATCGGTTTGGTGTTTACAGTCACGAAATTTACAGGTCCCTATGTAGGGGTCAAATTCGATAAAACCATTACTGACTTGTATGGGTGATAAATGCCACAAGCCAAATTCTCGTATACCGGGTGAGTCAATCAGATCGCCACCTTGTTCAAAATGATATAATCGAGCAACCGTTGTGGTGTGCTGACCCAGCCCTGAATTTTCTGAGACAATTTTAGTGACGACACCTAATTCAGGCATCAAAGTATTAGTCAGCGTTGACTTACCGACGCCAGACTGACCGACAAATACACTGGTATGTTGGCTAAGTTGACACTTTAACTCGGCAATACCTTCACCAGTTTCGTTACTCATGTAAGTCACTTGGTAACCAATTTTACGGTAAATATTAAGTTGATTTTCAATTTCATCACGATTGCTATCATCGAATAAATCAATTTTATTCAATAAAATAACTGGAGTAATACCGGTTTGTTCAGCTGCGACTAAGTAACGATCAATAATGTCGGCATTAAAGGCTGGTAACACGGATGAAACAATCAGTATCTGGCTAATATTGGCCGCAATAGGCTTAACACCGTCGTAAACGTCAGGGCGACTCAGTACCGACTCACGCTCATGAACGGCTTCAATTACGCCTGAAATACTGTGTTGCGTTTCTTTGCCTTTACGCCAAAGCACTTTGTCACCACAAACCAAGGAAGCAATACTGCGGCGCATATTACAACGAAAAATTTCACCATCGCTGCCCTCTACATCAGCATGTTGGCCAAAACGACTAATGATAGTACCGGTTTCAACTGCAGCGAGTTCATCATCTTGCCATTGTACTTTTTCAGTAGATTTACGTAATTTCTTACTTTGGTTCGCTTTGATTTGTCGCGTTTGACCTTTGGTTAATTTTTTGGCTTTAGCCACAAGTTATTCTCTTTTTATGTTAACTCAGAATTTGTATTTTTAATCTCTATTGGCAACAGATAAATAAATTTAATCGTGTTACCTTCTGCCGTATTATATACTCAAGTAGCGCTTAAATGCATGTGTAATCGTGCCTTTACAGCCACACTCTCTGTAGTTTATCTGCTAATATATATAATTTGATCAACAGTAAATAACGTAGGAATGACAATGAACGCTAACGATAGCAATTTAATTTGGTTAGATTTAGAGATGACCGGCCTTGAACCTAGTACTGACGTTATTTTAGAAATTGCGACCATCATTACCGATAGCCAACTTAATATTTTGGCTGAAGGCCCAGTGTTTGCTATTCATCAAAGTGATGAAATATTAAATAATATGAATCCTTGGTGTATCGAGCATCATGGCCAATCAGGTTTAACCCAAAGGTGTCGAGAAAGTAGCACGAGTTTAGCGCAAGCAAGTGCTGAAACCTTAGCATTTTTTAAGCCACATGTTACACAAGGTAAATCGCCTATGTGTGGTAATAGCATTGGGCAAGATAGACGCTTTATTAATAAATACATGCCGGAGTTTGAAGATTACTTTCACTATCGTAATCTTGATGTCAGCACAGTAAAAGAGTTGGCCCGTCGTTGGAAGCCAGAGGTATTAGGCAAAGTGGTTAAAACGGGAGCACATTTAGCCATGGATGATATTCGTGAATCAATTGCTGAATTGAAAGTTTATCAGGAACATTTTTTTAAGCTGTAGTAGCGGCATTTAAAACTGAGTAAAGCATATAATTAGACGCATTAGCGTCTTTTTTATGCCCATAATTCACTGATATACTCTGGCCTTCGAGGTGTTTTTCGAGCTTAATCTCGCTCCTACATGTCGCTCATCGTTTCCAGTTATTTAAACACCTTCGCGTTGTTGTTAGCCATTCATTACTGCGCAGTATTAGTCATCGTAGTGATTTTTCTATATTAGGCTGATAACTTATATGGCGGTTAGGCGGTGGTTTTAAGTAATTATAATTTCAATTTTAAAGCGTAATAAGATAAAAAACTTGAAGGTCTGACCAGTTTGCTTGACAATCATTAACGCATTTTGCAAAACATTTATCTAGGATATTTATGGTTAATCGCTTTAGTCGAATCGTTAAAAAAATTAAAAAGTTACCGAAAATCAGTCATTCATTTTTGTTAACAAAATTATTTTGCTCTCAGGTTAAATACGCCAGCACGTCAAAGGTCACTCTGGTCGATATAGAGCAGCAGCAAGTTAAGTTGTCCATGGTCAATCGCAAAAGAGTACAAAATCATATTGGTGGTGTGCACGCTATTGCCGCGGCGTTATTAGCTGAATCGGCGACAGGTATCGTTTTTGGTTTGAATTTACCCGATAGCTGTCTGCCTTTATTAAAGTCGATGACGATTAATTATCAGCGCAGAATGCAGGGAGATTTAACCGCTATTGCAAGCATTTCAGATCAGCAAATTGCATTATTGACCCAAGAAAAGGGCAATATGGACATTGCGGTTACCATCACTGATGAATCAGGCGAACAGCCAATTGAATGTATAATGACATGGGCATGGATCAGTAAAAAAACCAAAAATTAATAAGCGCTAACCATCATAAACATTAAAAATGCATGTGGCTTAAGGTAATACTAAGTAATCGCTGATTTATTTCAGTGCGCTGTGGTTAAACTTTGGCACTTATTGGACCTTAGCTCGTTACCGTTGATTTATCCCGGCTTGATCTTACTTCCTAGTTTAACGCTGAAACTGCAGCTGGTAGTGGAACGGGTATATATAGGTTAAGATAAAATGCTCTGCTGGCATGATTAATCTTTGCTAATTAACCTTAAAGCCATACACTCTTAATGGTATAACTAATTTATGCTGAGTTATTACACCATACAGCTTGGCGTAACTGGGTTATATAAGTATGTAAACATATTATATATTTGATTTATTAGGATATTACCCAAGCATGGATTCAACACTGCCGCTATATCGTCAGCTTAGCCGTCAATTTTTTTTATTGGCCTTGAGCTTTACTTTACTTTTTTTGCTGGGGTTTTGGTTGTACTTTCAATCGGAACAAGATTTAGCGCTAGTTAACTATCAACAATTGCCTGCCCTTGAACAGCACCATCAACGACAATTGTTATTAATTAAAAATAATCGCTTACTCAATGACATGCTCGATAGTAGGTCGGCGCTAAAATTTGATGAAAGTTATCAAACGCTAAATGAAAATTTAAAAAATATTTCTGCGTTAAGTCAAAACAATAAGCAGTTATTAGCGCAGTTAACTCAGCGTTTAAAAATGCAGGCAGAAAATGTCACACGTTTAACTGAAAGTGCTCGACGAAACCTTCAACTTAAAGACAGTGTCATTATTCAATTGACCCTAGTGACTGATAGTTTATCTCATTTAATCGCTGAGCAAACAAGCCAGCAAAATGACTTATATCGTCAAGTCAGCCAAGACAACTTATCCAAGCGGGTAATTACCATACGGGCGAAGGCATTAAGTAACTTAGTGAATAGCCTAAATATTAATCGTGAGTTGCATCAAGGTATCATTGATACTTTAGTGATGTTTAACCAACTTGATTTACAGTATGATTTAGTCGAATTTAATTATATTCAGCAAGAAATTCAACGCGATATAATGCGTTGGCTGGAAATTTACAGTCATGTGATAAATGAAGATTCAACTAAAAAAGCATTGGTTGAAAAAATATCAGTGCTTAATAGCTTGTTGTTTTATGAGCAAAAAACTTTTGCAAAATGGCGTGGTCAATTACGCAGGGCAGTTGATTTGCAGGCTGAATTAACAAAACAGAAAGCTGAGTTAATCCCCTTACTTGATAACAAATTTGTCGTGCAACCCCTTAAACCATCGCTTATCAAACAACAGCTCTTCGCATGGTTGGTCAAGGCTAATATTGACGTGCAGCCTAAGCATTATAGTTGGCTTATTGCCGGTGTTTTTGTTTTACTTAGCCTAATTTTTATCAGTTTACTTTTCAGTTTACGAAGAAAAATCAAGCACTTTGGTATACAAAGTACCGCTATCGTTGAAGAGTTTGTGACTACAGGTCATGTGGTAGCAGAAATACCTGGGCTTGAAGTCACAGCAATGCTTAATGCTATTAAGCAACTTTCTCAACCTTTACATCGTGAAGCCGACTTTAAACAGCAGCAGCAGCAACACCAAAGGCAAATAGTCTTTATGTCTCGTCATAGCGAGGTTGTTTTTTGGCAAATGCCTTTGCGGTCAGAAAAAAAGCAACAACAATTGTCAGCCTTACTCGGTGTTGACGTTAACACTCAACATTGGCGTCAGTGCTTTAGTCGGATAGATGTTCGGGCTATTTTGTCTCTTGCGCGACAAGCCAAAAAGCATCCGGGTGTTGAAAAAATTTCGTTAATGAGCAATCAAGAAAAAGCCCTGGCTTTAACGCTTGAATATGTTGGTGGTCTTTGGTGTGGCAGTTTATCTAATGCAGAAGAATATCAAGTGCTTAAAGATAGTAATGCACAGTTACAACAACAAATTAAACAGCAAAATCAAACAGATAAGCTTGCTATTATTACCCGTAGCGACAAAGTTTTAGGCCTAGTGAATAGCCTAATGCTACAAAGGCAGTTAGTGTCGATCACTCAGGGCGACGAACAACTTGCCTACCAGCAATTACGACAATTAGCGCGCTGGGGTGAACAACAAAAAACCTGTGCCCAATTACGTCTAAGCGATTTTGTCTTGACCTTATCTAGAGTAACACTTGCTAATGAAATGCATACAGTTTTAGCCAATGTTAGTGTGGCTGTAGTGCCAAGTAACAACTGCATTTATTTGCACATGGCAGAGAATCTAGCCTCTTTGGTGACACTTGAAAGTGAATTGTTTCAGGCCATGATAGCGACAATATGTCATAAGATGCTAACCGAGCAGCGGGGTGCTGAGCTTAATATCGCTTTGCAAGTTATTGACGTAAATAGCGGCCAACAAACCGTGCAGATAAGCTTTTTTCTTAACAAGCCATCTGATGCACAGATGCTATCTCAGGTGATTAACGAGTTAGCGTTCGATGATGAAATAACGGCTGACTTTGCTCATGCTACTGAGCATTATTTACGAGATTTGCAGTTAGTTTTTAATGTCAGTAATAAAGCTAGTCAACTGTTAGAATCGGCTGGAAAATTTTCTTTTGAATTTTCGTTAACTATTGCCGAAGAGCTGAATAAATCTAGCGAACACCCGCAAGTAAACTTAACTAAGTGTGAGCTTTTAGTTATTGCCACTGACAAAGTTAGCCGTGAAAGAATTTGTCATCAACTCGGCCAAAGCAAAGCCATAGTGGAAACAATGCAAGATTTGTCACTATTTCGTCGCCAAATGAGTATAAAACACCTAATGAAGTATCGCTTGGATGTGATTATTTTATCGCCTGAAGTCTACTGTTCAGATTATGATTTGATCACCCAACACTTGTCGAGTTTGCCCGCTAAAATACAACCTAAAATATTAGTTATTCAGCCACTTAACTGTACTAGATTACAAAGAGCAGGATTGTTTTCAGCCAGTAATTTACCTTGGTTTGCCGGTGAGTTAATCACCAATATTATCGCGTTGTTAAGTAATAACAACCAGATTAACTTATTAGTTGAGCCAGAGATTTTCTCACCTTATCGTTTTATACCTAGCCAAGTTGAAGTTTTACTGGGTGTGATCACGGTCAGTAAACATCAAGTTTTGCTGAGAATATTGCATTGGCTTGGTTTACAGGTGACTGTGGTTTCTCAACAAGAACAGCTCGAACACTTATGGCAGTCAGGGCGTTACTTAGTGGCTATTTGTGAGTTTTCCATTTTTAATCATACTGTTAATAGCACTGTTAATAGCACTGTTAATAATACATTGACTCCTGTTCGTGGCGTGTTTGCTTTGAGTAATAATAAAGATAAGTCAGACGATTTTTTCCACAAATGTAACTTACCAACGTCTTGGCATAGTGGCTATTTAGCCCCAATATTAGATATTCAACAATTAATTCAGCAATTATCTCCTTGGTTAAAGTCAGCTGCAGGCACGGGTGAAAATGAAGCCATATTAGCCTCACCGGCAGGTAAGCAAGATAATAAGTACAGTGTCATGTCAAATACTGTGCCTGATAAGAGCGATGTGACTGGTGAGCAAGTATTGAATATGGCTGATATTGAGCAGTCGTTAGACTTCTCTTTTGGCTTTGAGCAAATAAATAAACCAACAGCAGAGGCTTTGGATTTAAAACAATACGCAGAAAATCAAGGCTCTGCTGAGTTAGCCGCCTTTATGTTAGATGAATATTTAGCAGACATTAGCACCAATATCCAAGCGTTAAGTTCTGCACTAGCGGCGCAAGACTACCGCCTCGCTTTAGCGCTTTTACAGTCGTTAACTACCTTAGCGAATGTTATTGCCGCCAGACCTTTATTGGCGCAATGTCGACAGTTAAGTCAGTTGCTCAGCCCAAAAGCGTTAAATGGCGATTTTTCAGTAGCAGAAAAAGAGCCATTGCAACGTCAGCTAAATCACCTCAAACTATGTCTATTACAGCTAACTGAATTTGCAGAAGCGATATGAGTGTTCAATACTACCAGTCAAAAGACAAAGTTAAAGATGTTGCTAGCCCTTGTGTAAGTCATTGTTGCCTCAACGAGGACGATGTTTGTTTAGGCTGCTTTCGCAATATTGATGAAATTATGACATGGCGCCAGCTTGATGTAGCGGCAAAAAAAGAGGTACTTAACCAGTGCCGACAACGTCAACAACAATATGGAAAGTAGCAGGCTAAGACAATAGCCAGTAAGGTAAATCATGCAAGATGTTGAAAAAAATACCTTAGCGCAACTTGATCAACTTAATGTTTTAGTTATCGACGATAACCTGCTAGTACATAGTGTTTTAAAACAAATCCTATTTACGCTTGGTATAAAGGAAGTGCGTTGTGTGCAAAATGCCTATTATGGTCTTAGGTTGTGCGATGAAATGCATTTTCATATTATTATTTGCGCCTTTAATATTAAAAGCGACAAAGACGGTTTTCACTTATTAGAAGAATTGAAATTTAAAGGCCATGTAACTAAAACTACGGTATTAATATTCCTCAGTACAGAAACCAATGAAGCATTGGTAAACTCTATCATCGAGTTACAACCCGATGACTTTTGGACAAAACCGTTAGCGATAAAAAAAGTGAGAACCCGCTTCATCGCGATATTAAAGGTCAAGCAAGTGCTTTTTAATATCAACAATGCAATAGACAAAAAAGCCTACGCCAAAGCACTTTATTTTGCCGATCGACACCTACAAAATGACAAGTTAGCCCATTATCATCCTAATATTAACCGCATTAAAGGTGAGTCATATCTTTCCTTGCTCGAGTTTGAAACCGCAGAATCTTTTTATCGGAGATTATTTAAAACCTATAAATACTCCTGGGTGTATTTAGGTTATGCCAAGTCCTTATTAAAGCAAGGTCGCTTGGGTGAAATTAGCGATATGCTAAACAGCTTGATTGATAAGCCAGACACACGTTTTGGTGCTCACGATATGATGGCGCAGTATTTCATCGAACAAAAACAATACCAACAGGCCTATGAAGAAATTAAAAAAGCCATGGCACTGGCACCGAGAAATATTGAACGTAATAGAAAGTCGTGGGATTTAGCCCGCTTAACTCATGATTATAAAGGGCAATATGTCGCGACGCGCAACATAGTACAACAAGCGAAAAACTCCATTCATGACTCCCCCGAACTTTTATTGAATGTGATCAGAGCGGGTATTGATCTTGCTTGTGCAACTCCTGATGACAGTGCCAATGAAATATTGCGGCAAACGGATCGTTATATCACACAATTTGAGCATGACTGTCAAGATGTGAGCCTTTTTAAGCAACAATTATTAGTGGTTAAAGCTAGGTTACACAATGTCCGTAATGAACAAGTTAAAGCGATAAAATTAGTTGAAAATCATGTGTCGCTTATACCTAGCGCAGTAGTAGAGGATAATTTAGATCGGGTGAAAGTATTGCATGAGTTAGGTATGCGTGAAGAGGCCATAAAACTGCTTGAAGCTATCAATAATCAAATTGCCGGTAACTCGTTGAATAGCCAAGTGGTTAGGCATTACATAGCGCAAGAAAGCCAACAGCGTGAAGATATACACTTTACTGCCAAAGAACTTAACTGCATGGCGGTTGAGCACTTTCAGAAGAATCGATTACTACCGGCGTTAAAGGCCATTAAACAAGCATTACAATTGAGTCCAAATAATGTCAAATTACTGTTTAGCGAATTAAAAATATTGATAAAAATTAAGCAAGAAGATCAGGACACAGCTGAGCATCAGGTGTCAGTAGAGGGTATTCTCGCTGTGCTTTCAACGCTAAACTTGGAAGGTAAAGGCCTGGCAACGCTGAACGAATTAACGCTGAAATGGCAAAAATTAAACTAGTGGCAAACGCGATGATTGTTACCAATGACACTAATTTCCTGATCATTTCATCTGGGTAAAACAATCCACTACTGCGTTATTAAAATAAAGGCCATGGTTTTATCGGTTATTTTAATAAATAAAGCAGACTCGTTAATTAACGACCCTAGTATTATTTAATTTATTAGGTGCTAAGCATCGCGAGGCATACCTTTTTCAACTGAACGAATTAATCGTGCGGTTAAACGTAAATTTTGATCTTTAGCTAAAGCTTGTTGTTTAAGTTTTTGTTGTGATATTGCCCACTCAATATGTTCAGCAACCATAGGGGCTGAGTTTGCTATTTTTTCTGTTAACGCCTCAATATTAGCTGTGGAGAAGTCGGCATTACCTAAGGCAACGGCGATATTGCGCTGCCAACACTGAAAGCCAATACGACGAATAGGCGAGCCTTCAGTTTTACTTAAAAATGTTGCTTCGTCCCACGAAAACAGAGTTAATAAAGTGATATTGTCTAAGTTTTGTCGAGGTTTAAAATCATCTTCACTGCCAAGCTTGGCAAACTTGTTCCACGGGCAAATTAATTGGCAGTCATCGCAACCATACACTCTATTACCAATTAAAGGCCTAAACTCTACGGGTATGGCGTCACGTAATTCTATCGTTAGATAGGATATACAGCGTCTTGCATCGACCACATAAGGTTCAACTATGGCTTGAGTTGGGCAAATTTTGATACAGGATACACAACTACCACAGTGATTTTCTGCCTTAGTATCACTAATTAACGGTATATCAACCAAGAGCTCGCCGATAAAAAACCAAGAGCCCGCTTGCTTGTTAATCAGTAATGAATGTTTACCCACCCAACCTAAACCTGCTTTTTCGGCCAGAGGTCTTTCAAGTATTGGCGCAGAATCCACAAAAGGGCGATAATTAAAATCGTTACAATGGTTTTTAATTATCTCACCTAATTGTTTTAGACGTTTACGCATTAATTTGTGATAATCGCGACCTAAAGCATATCGGCTGATATAAGCATGATCGCGGTTTTTTAAAATACGGGCAAATTTCGCATCAGTAGGTAAATAATCCATGCGTACGCTGATAACATTTAGAGTACCGGCAACCAATTCCTTTGCTCTGGCCCGCATTAAGCCATGGCGGGCCATATAATCCATAGTGCCGTGATAATTATTTTCTAGCCAATGCGTTAAAGCGGCCTCGTGTTCAGATAAGTCGACATCGCTAATACCCACTTGTGAAAAGCCAAGTTCTTGGCCCCAAAGCTTGATTTTTTCTGTTAAATCTTGATAGTTAAGAGCAGGTGTAGTCATGGCAGCCGAATGTTCAAACAATAAAGGTGGTATCAAAGTGTCAAATAGTTTAACACATCATGCTTATAAGGTTAATCAACTACAACGCTATGAGGCTGACGCAGCACAGGCGATCGGTATCAGTTTATTTCAACTGATGGAACGAGCAGGCCATGCGGTGTTAAGTCAAATACAGCAGCATTTTCCCGCCGCGACTCAACTCCTCATTGTTTGCGGTAAAGGTAACAATGGTGGCGATGGCTATATTGTTGCCAGATTAGCTCATCAAGCCGGTCTAGCTGTAACTGTGCTGGTTAATGCTGGGCGTGAATCTATTACGGGCGATGCACAACAAGCGCTAGCTTTACTTACCGTGCTGCCAGTAAAAATTGATTTTTGCCCGCAAAGTGAGGCAATGGAAACCCTTGTCGCTAGGTTTCAAGGCGGTGTTATTGTTGACTGCTTATTTGGTATTGGTTTTAGCGGGGTATTATCTCCAGCCCTTGTCGACTTTATTACTCAGATAAACAACCAGCCATGCCCACGGGTGTCGGTTGACGTGCCGTCAGGACTTAATGCTGACTTAGGGACGGTATCAAGTGTTGCGGTCAAAGCCGATTTAACAGTGACATTAATAGCCTATAAGCAAGGTTTATTGACGGGGCAAGCCGCAAATTATGTCGGTAATCTTCAGCTTGAAACGCTAGGCGTAAATCAGGCATTAGCGGCGTTAACCACAGCAGCATGTTTTCGCCAAAGTGATAAAAAATTACCAGCTATTCTACCCAGAGCCCCTTGCAGTCATAAAGGTAACATTGGCATGTTGCTAGCGGTTGGTGGTTTTCACGCTTTTACCGGCGCTATTTGTTTGGCTGCAGAGGCGGCTTTGCGAGCGGGTGCCGCACTAGTCGGTGTTTGTTGTCACGAAAAGTCACGTAACACTTTACTGAGCAGACAAGCAGAGCTGATGGTAGTGGCAAATTCAGCCGAAAGCTTAAACCGTTCAGTGCTATTAAAAAAAATAAAAGTCATCATACTTGGTCCTGGCTTAGGGCAAGAGCTTTGGTCAAAAGCGTTATTTAATTTGGTGATTAAGTGGCCTGAGCCAAAAGTAGTGGATGCTGATGCTTTGAGGTTACTTGGCAAAAGTTCATTAAAAAATGCTCAATGGGTATTAACACCTCACTCCGGTGAAGCGGCTGCTTTGCTATCATGCTCGATTGCTGAGGTTGAAGCTGACCGATTTTCAGCGGTAAAAAAAATAGCGCAACAATATGGCGGTGTATGTGTGTTAAAAGGTGCCGGTACACTGGTATCTAATGGCGATATTGTTTGGGTTAATAGTACGGGTAATTCAGGCATGGCCAGTGGTGGAATGGGTGATGTGCTCAGTGGTATTATTGGCGCACTAATCTTACAAAGTGAGGATTTATTTGCCGCTGCCCGCTTAGGTGTCTATATTCACGGTCGTGCAGCTGATATTATTGCCCAAAAGCACGGTCAAATAGGGTTACTTGCGAGTGATCTTTACCCCGAAATTCAGCGGCTAATTAATGGTAATTGCGCTGCAGATGAGATACTTTAGAAGTAATAACAATACGATGAATAATTTTGTGACAAAAAAAAACTTTATATTAGCCGATGAATTGGCAACAATCGCTTTGGGTAAACAATTAGCCGATATTGTAAAAACGGAGTTGAAACAAGGGATTGTTGTTTACTTAAATGGGGATCTCGGTGCCGGTAAAACTACCTTAACACGAGGTTTTGTGCAAGGAATGGGGCATGTCGGTAATGTTAAAAGCCCCACATATACCTTAGTTGAACCCTATGACTTAGCAGACTGGCAAGTGTATCATTTTGACTTATACCGGCTGGCTGACCCTGAAGAATTAGAGTACATGGGCATTCGAGATTACTTTAATAGCCAGTGTTGTAGCTTTATCGAGTGGCCTGAAAAAGGTCAGGGTATGTTACCAGAGCCAGATATGATTATAGACTTAGCTTATCATGAAGAGCAGCGTCAAGTTTCACTCCTGGCTAAAACAGCTTTAGGTAAACACTTACTGTCAATTTTGGCGCAGTAGTGCGCTTTATTGAGCACAGGCCGTTTCAGCGCAGTATCATAAAAAATCAACAGCTAAAAAAGGCTCTTGAACGGCCCGTAAAAGGTAAGTAATTCAATGCGTTTAGCAAGTTTGTCAAAAAAAATTATAGTCATACTTATGCTCTGCCTAGGCGTAGTAAGTATTGCTAACGCGAGCAATAGAATTGACAGTGTACGGGTCTGGCCTGCGCCTGAAAATACCCGTATCGTTTTTGATCTTAGTCAACAACCTGATTTTAAATACTTTTCATTAAAATCCCCTCACCGCTTAGTGATTGATTTTAAAAATAGTACAAACTATGTCGATTTAATGTCGGTGATAAAAGCTGATCGTCGCGTGAAAAAAATTCGCACCAGTCGCTCAAAACAGCAAGGAACGACCCGCTTAGTACTTGAGCTAGCGGATAACTTTCGTATCTCTGTATTTCCGCTGGCGCCTGCGGGGCAATATGGTGACCGGCTAGTTATTGATCTCTACGATAAACAAAGTCAGACCGTTGCACAACACGACAATAGCAAAGGTAAACGCGATATCGTTATTGCTGTTGTTGCCGGTCATGGCGGTGAAGACCCAGGTTCTATAGGTTCTGCAGGAACTTATGAAAAACGCATAACCTTAAAGATAGCCCAAAAACTCGCTAATTTAATTAACAAAAAGCAAGGTCTAAAAGCGGTGATGATCCGCAGTGGTGACTATTATGTTAACCATGATCGTAAAACTGAATTAGCCAGAAAATCTAAGGCTGATCTGCTTATTTCCATTCACGCTGACGCCTTTACCTCATCACAACCCAACGGCGCTTCAGTGTTAGTACAAGCTACGCGTCGTGCTGATTCAGAATTTAGCCAATGGATTCAAAACCGAGAAAAAAATTCCGAACTACTAGGTGGTGCAGGTGAAACTATTAGAAAAACTAAGGATAACAACTTAGCGATAGCACTGGGTGATATGAAGAAAGAATACACTATGGCAAGCAGTTATGATTTTGCTGAACATGTAGTTAAGCAGCTGAAGAAAGTCACAAGACTACATAAGCATAAGCCAGAACGTTTAAGCTTAGCGGTATTAAAATCTTCTGATATTCCGTCAGTATTAATTGAAACCGGTTTTATTTCTAATCCACAAGAAGAAAGACGTTTAAATAATGCCAATCATCAATACAAGTTGGCTAAGGCAATATATATTGCTGTAGATGACTATTTCTCTCGTAATCCACCTGATGGCACATTAATCGCTGCGACACGGTTTCGTGAACACAAGGTTAGCCGCGGCGAATCGCTTTCTGTAGTTGCTCAGCGTTATAAAGTTTCCGTTAGAAAATTAAAATCTGCCAATAATCTCACCTCTAATGTGGTTAGAATTGGCCAAACACTCAAAATACCACAGGCAGATTAATCTTCGCATGACCATTGCCATATTACCCGCTCGCCTCGCCAACCAAATTGCCGCTGGTGAAGTCGTTGAACGTCCAGCCTCGGTTGTTAAAGAACTGGTAGAAAATAGTATCGATGCTGGCGCCACAAGCATTAAAATAGACATTGAAAAAGGCGGTGCCAAGCGCATTCGCATTATCGACAACGGCAAGGGTATTGCCAAAGCAGAGTTAGCGTTAGCGCTGAGCCGACATGCCACCAGTAAAATTAAAGACCTGGATGATCTTGAAGCCATTAGTAGTTTGGGCTTTCGTGGTGAGGCATTAGCCAGTATTAGTTCTGTCGCACGGTTAACTTTAACCTCTAAGCCTGAAGCACAAGCGTCAGCATGGCAAGCGAATGCAGAAGGGCGTGATATGGCGGTGTCAATCAAGCCTGCTGCTCACCCAAATGGTACAACAATTGATGTGAGCGACTTATTTTTTAACACGCCAGCAAGACGAAAATTTTTACGCACAGAAAAAACAGAGTTTGCTCATATTGAGGAAGTGATTAAACGCATTGCATTGGCAAATTTTGCTATTACTTTTGTGCTTACCCATAACCATAAAGTGGTTAAACAATTTCGCGTCGCTAATTCATCAATACAGCGTAGTAAAAGGGTTGCACAAGTTTGTGGACAAAAATTTATTGATCATGCGATAGAAATTAATTGCGAACATGATGGCCTACATTTACAGGGTTGGATTGCCCAACCAAGTTATTATCGTAACCAAAATGATCTTACCTACAGTTATGTTAATAATCGTATGATGCGCGATAAGTTAATTAATCATGCCATTCGTCAAGCTTATGCCGATTTATTGCCCAGTGACAGCTACCCTGCATTCGTCTTGTTTCTACAACTCGATTTTTGTGAAGTTGACGTTAATGTGCATCCGTCCAAACATGAAGTACGTTTTCATCAAGGGCGTTATGTGCATGACTTTATCTATTCTGTCTGTAATCGTGCCTTAACTAATGAGTTAGCGCTCAAGGTTGATAATAGTACCGGCGAAATTCTAACGCCTGATAACGAGGTTCAAAGCCCTCAGCAAGCTGAGATTCAAGCCCCTAGCTTTATTACCCCTTTACGGGCAAGTACTGATAGTGATCTGCACAGTAATACTTTAGCTAGAGATCAGGCTGCAAGCCAGAAGGCTGAATATACCGCTGATAACAAAGACCCGCGAGTTAGCAGAAATTTATCTCAAGCTAATGAGCGACATTATTCGACAAAAATAAATCCTCAAGCGAGCAAAGCCTACAGTGATCTAATGACACCGTTAGCGCTTAATTCACAGGTAACTGAGCCTGAGCTACCACCCATAACGACTGATGTAGCATCAACAGCCGCCATGGCAACATTGGTAAATACCGCATCATCAACTCAAGACGAAATGACAGATGCGACAAAAATTTTATTCTGGCAGGCACCACATTACCTTGTTATTCAACAACGCCAGGCATTACGTTTATTATCAGTGAACAAGCTCGAACACTTGTTACGGCTGCAAGTCGTCCAGCAACGTTGGCATGAAAAGTTGGTGAGCCAGCCGTTATTGCTGCCAATAAAAATTAAGGTCAGTGAAAAAGTAGCTAGATTTGTGCAAATAAATGAAAAACAATTTCAGCATATGGGCATGGAAATTCGTCAGTTACAGACCAGCACATTACAAATTCGACAATTTCCTGCTTTGTTAAGAAATAAAGATATAGCTAATAGTTTTGATAAGCTAATTAAACAGTTAGACGTTGAAAATCAAGAGGGTGCCTACGCAGAAATTGATTGGCAAATGGCATTAGCTAGCCTTATGCTAAGCGAAGAATGTACGCAAGCACAGGCATTACAAGTTTGGCGAAATGCGGAAAGTGATTTTAATTGTCAATTTGAACAGCAACTACGCTTGAATTCGGTCGCCATAGACCTCACATCTTCTGTAAATGAGTTAGATAAAATATTACCGAAATGACTAAGCTGGCAAACCAAGAGCATATTGACGATAAACAGCCACCCGTTATTTGTTTAATGGGGCCTACAGCCTCAGGTAAAACGGCTCTAGCAATGGCATTATATGATGCACTACCCTGTGACATTATTAGTGTTGATTCAGCGTTAGTTTTTAAAGGTATGGACATTGGTACGGCGAAACCAACAGCGGATGAATTAGCTGCTTATCCACATCAATTGATCGATATTAAAGATCCCAGCGAAAGTTATTCTGCTGCTGATTTTTGTCAAGATGCGCTTAAGGCCATTGCAAAAAGTCGAGAAAATGGTCGTATTCCTTTATTGGTCGGCGGTACTATGATGTACTTTAAAAGCTTGATTGATGGTATTTCGCCATTGCCTCAAGCTGATCAAAATATTAGAGATATAATAGCGTTAGAAGCGGCTGAAAAAGGTTGGTTGGCTATGCACGAAGAGTTGCAGAGTTTTGACCCGGTTTCAGCGGAGCGCATTCATCCTAATGATCCGCAGCGACTTGCAAGAGCGATAGAAGTTTATCGAAAAACAGGTAACACTTTGACACAATTGACCGAAATAAAAGGTGCTAAAGTCAATGGAAATATTTTACAATTTGCGATAGCACCGAAAGAGCGTAGTGACTTGCATGCGCGAATAGAATTACGCTTTACGCAAATGATAGCACAAGGCTTTGAACAAGAAGTGACTGGCTTGAAAGAAAGGGCTGATTTGGACCTCGACCTGCCGGCTATTCGTTGTGTTGGCTACCGACAAATGTGGCAACATTTAGCGGGCGACTATGATCACGATGAGATGGTTTTTAGGGGGGTCTGTGCAACACGTCAGTTAGCAAAAAGACAGTTAACCTGGTTACGGAATTGGCAAAATTTACATTGGTTACATATGGAAGATGAAAATAACTTAAAAGTTATTTTATCGGCAGTAAGCAAACTTTAAACATTAATGTATAATTAAAACGGCTGTGTATTAACCAGCTAGTTTTATTGAATAATTTTAATAAAGTATTCAATTGAATACTTAACTTTCACTAAAAATAAAAAAGGTAACTAATAATGGCAAAGGGGCAATCTTTACAAGACCCATTTTTGAATGCGTTACGTCGTGATCGTATTCCTGTAGCAATTTACTTGGTTAATGGCATTAAACTACAAGGGCAAGTAGAGTCATTCGATCAGTTTGTAATTTTACTTAAAAATACTGTTAGTCAAATGGTATATAAGCACGCTATCTCAACGGTAGTACCCGCTAGAGCGGTAACTAGTATGCCAGTCCCACAAATGAATCAGGACATAGAAGATTAATGCAAAAAACTAGTATTGTATTGAGTCGCTCATTTGTTTGATAGATATCAGGCAGGTGAGCGGGCTATACTCGTTCATCTAGATTTTCCCGATGATAATACCCGTGAAGACTTACAAGAGTTTGAAATGCTTGTAAGTTCTGCGGGTATCACTGCGTTAAATACCATCACAGGTAAACGCGCTACCCCGCACCCGAAATATTTTGTTGGTACAGGTAAAGTGCAAGAAGTGGCTGATGCTGTGCGTATGTTCGATGCGAATATTGTCTTGTTTAATCATAGTTTATCGCCATCTCAAGAAAAAAACATTGAAGCCTTGTGTCAATGTCGTGTGGTTGATCGTACGACGCTAATTTTAGATATTTTTGCCCAACGAGCTCGAACTCACGAAGGTAAATTACAAGTAGAATTAGCACAGTTACGCCATATGAGTACACGATTAATACGCGGTTGGACTCACTTAGAGCGCCAAAAAGGTGGTATTGGTTTACGTGGGCCAGGCGAAACTCAGTTGGAAACAGATAGGCGCTTATTACGTGATCGCATGGTCAACATTCGTAAACGCTTGGGAAAAGTTGAAAAGCAAAGGCAACAGGGGCGTCGGGCGAGAACTAGAGCTGAGATCCCAACACTTTCTTTAGTGGGTTATACCAATGCCGGCAAATCAACATTATTTAACCAAATAACGCAAGCAGGTGTGTACGCCGCCGATCAATTGTTTGCCACTTTAGACCCAACTTTGCGTAAAATTGAAGTGGATGAAGTCGGTCGTGTTATTATGGCCGATACCGTAGGATTTATACGTCATTTACCCCATGATTTAGTGGCCGCATTTAAAGCGACGTTAACTGAAACAAGAGAAGCAGAATTGTTGTTGCACATTATTGACATTGCTGATGAACGACGTAGCGAAAATATTGAACAAGTAGAAGAAGTTTTAAAAGAAATAGAAGCGGGTGATGTTCCACAACTTTTGATTTGTAATAAAATAGACCAGTTAGATGATGTTGAACCTAGAATTGATCGTGATGATCAAGGGCTACCGATTCGTGTTTGGCTGTCAGCCCAAAAAGGCATTGGCATTGAGCTTTTATTTCAAGCACTGTCAGAACGATTAGGTAAAAAAATCATCAAACACCTACTCCGTTTACCGCCTAGTGCCGGTAAACTTCGCGGTCAACTTTACCAGTTAAATTGCATTACTGATGAGCATTATGACGAGGAAGGTAATTGTTTATTAGATATAAAGTTACCGGTGAGAGAATGGAATCAGTTACTAAAACAAGACGAAGCAGAAATAGAGCACTTTATTCACACTTAACAGACTGATATATTAGCGTAGTTAATATAGCAGTTAGCGCATTAATTTTTATAGCGGAGAATAGCATGGCTTGGAATGAACCGGGGAATAATGAGAAAGACCCCTGGAAAAACAAAGGTGGCAAAAATCAAGGCCCACCTGACTTAGATGATTTATTAAAGGATATCGGCAATAAATTTGGCGGTATTTTTGGTGGCAACAAATCAGGAGGCGGCGCTGGGAAAAACTTTTCTAGTATCGGCATCATGGTAGTGCTTATTGTGGCGATTTTGGGCTATGCCTTCGCTGGATTTTTTACCATTAAAGAAGCTGAAAAAGGTATCGTTTTACGCTTTGGTCAGTATGCCGGCACGGTAGAACCTGGTTTACGTTGGAAGTGGACGTTCGCTGAACGTATTATTCCAGTTGATATGCAAACCACACGTAACCTTCCTTCTTCAGGCTTTATGCTAACAAAAGATGAGAATGTTGTTCGTGTTGAAATGCAAATTCAATATCGTGTGGTTAATGCACGTAACTATATTTTCAGTGTTACTAATGCCGACGAAAGCTTAAGCGAATCGCTTGATAGTGCTTTGCGCTATGTGGTTGGTCACTCAAAAATGGATGACATTTTGACCAGTGGTCGTGAAGCTGTACGCCAAGCGGTATGGAAAGAGTTAGAAGAAATTATTAAACCTTATAATTTAGGTTTGATTGTTGTCGATGTTAACTTCAAGGACGCTCGTCCTCCTGAAGAAGTCAAAGACGCTTTTGATGACGCCATTGCTGCACAAGAAGATGAAGTGCGTTTCTTACGTGAAGCGGAAGCGTATGCAAGAGGTATTGAACCTCGTGCTCGTGGTCGTGTTAAGCGTTTAGAGCAAGAAGCATTAGCTTATAAAGCGCAGATACTACTTGATGCAGAAGGTGACGTTGCTCGTTTCAACAAATTATTACCTGAATATCAAGCAGCACCTGAAGTTACCCGTCAGCGTATGTATTTAACGTCTATGGAAAAATTTTATAGCAACACCAGTAAAGTAATGGTTGATGTTGACGGCGGCAATAGCATGATTTATCTACCACTAGATAAAATTATGCAACAGCAGTCTAGTAGTCAACGTGCTACGCAACAATCAGTACCGGCGATAAACCAGTCGTCAAATAGTACTAATACTGCACCAGCATTATCCGGTCGTAATGATCGTTTCAATAATGGGAGAGACTAAGCCATGAAGAATTTTATATTGGCAATTATTGCCTTAATACTTGTGCTAACAGTTTCGTCTGTTTTTGTTGTGACTGAAGGCCAACGTGGCATAGTTTTCCAGTTCTCAAAAATTACGCGTGACGGTGATACCGGTGACATGAAAGTTTATGAGCCAGGTTTACACTTTAAATTTCCATTTATTAACACAGTACGTAAACTTGATGCGCGTATTCAAACTTTGGACGAAGAGCCAGATCGTTTTGTAACATCTGAGAAGAAAGATTTAATGGTCGACTCATTTGTTAAATGGCGTATTGTTAACTTTTCAACCTATTATTTGCGTACTTCAGGTTCAATTGAGAACGCTCGCGCGTTATTGAAACAGAAAGTAAATAATGGCTTACGTACCGAGATTGGTACACGTACGATTAAAGAAATTGTTTCTGGCGATCGAGATGACATCATGGCCCAAGCATTAGAAAGTGCTACAAGTAGCCGTGAAGATTTAGGTATTGAAGTGATTGATGTTCGCATCAAAGCTATCAACCTACCTACAGAGGTCAGTAATTCAATTTACGAACGTATGCGTGCTGAACGTACCGCTGTGGCGAAAGAACATCGCTCACAAGGTCAAGAGCAAGCTGAAATCATCCGTGCAACTATTGATGCTAAAGTAACGGTTATGTTAGCAACAGCACAGAAGAATGCACAAGAAGTTCGTGGTGAAGGTGATGCCCTAGCAGCAAAAGTGTATGCCGACTCTTACACACAAGACGCTGAGTTTTATAACTTCTTCCGTAGTTTAGAAGCTTATGAAAACAGTTTTAGCTCTAAGAGTGATATTTTAGTTATTAAACCTGACAGTAATTTCTTTAATTACCTAAAGAATGGTAAAAAAACTAATTAGTAGTTAAGGTTAAAGAGTAATTTAAAAGCCATGACATTGTCATGGCTTTTGTGTTTTTATCACTTGAAAAATGTACTCAAAGTGTTCTAGATTTGGTTTTGATTGTATGGGTTTACATAAGGAATTTATATGCTGTCTACCTTGCTAACAGCACTTGCTATTGCATTAATTATTGAAGGAGTGATTCCGGCACTATTTCCGAATAAATGGCGAGCCTATGTTTTAAAACTAGCCAATGAACCGGTTAATACTATTCGTCAAATAGGTTTATTTTTGCTGTTAATCGGTATTATTCTGTTTTGGACGGTAAATTAATTCCTTTGCTAACTCTGCACTACCACTGGTTTTTTTAATAACGCATTAAAATTCAACAATTATTGCTTGGACTCAATATTGATATTTGATAGAATCCTCGCCTAATTTTCTTACCAAAATGTGAACATGGGTAAAAACGTCGTAGTTCTAGGCACCCAATGGGGTGACGAAGGTAAAGGTAAAGTCGTCGACTTACTTACTGATAAAGCCAAATATGTAGTGCGCTATCAAGGTGGCCACAATGCGGGTCATACACTAGTCATTGATGGTGAAAAAACCGTTTTACATCTTATTCCATCTGGCGTATTACGTGACAACGTAAAATGTTTAATCGGTAACGGTGTTGTTCTTTGTCCTAAAGCACTTATGACAGAAATGGCCATGTTAGAAGAACGTGGCGTACCAGTACGTGACCGTCTTTTAATCAGCGATGCATGTCCATTAATTCTTCCTTACCACAACGCATTAGATGCCGCTCGTGAAAAAGCGCGTGGTAGCAAAGCTATCGGTACTACAGGTCGTGGTATTGGTCCAGCTTATGAAGATAAAGCTGCTCGTCGTGGTTTACGTGTTGGTGACTTATTTTGCGCAGAATCATTTGCCGTGAAATTAAAAGAAATTATGGAATACCATAATTTTGTATTAACGCAATACTACCAAGCTGAGCCAGTAAGCTATGAAGAAGTACTTGCTGATGCAATGGCGGTTGCTGAAACTATTAAAGGCATGGTTGCTGATATCTCTGAAATGTTAGATCAAGCGCGTAAAGCGGGCGAATCTATTATGTTTGAAGGTGCACAAGGTACATTGCTTGATATTGACCACGGAACATATCCGTATGTCACCTCATCAAACACCACAGTGGGTGGCGTTGCTACTGGCAGCGGCTTTGGTCCACTTTACTTAGACTACGTGCTAGGTATTACTAAAGCATACACAACACGTGTTGGTTCAGGTCCTTTCCCAACGGAATTAAATGACGAAGTGGGTAATCACTTAGGCACTGTAGGGCATGAATTTGGTGCAACTACTGGCCGTGAACGTCGTTGTGGTTGGTTTGACGCTGTCGCTATGCATCGTGCGGTGCAAGTTAACAGTATTAGTGGTTTTTGTTTAACTAAACTTGACGTTTTAGACGGCTTAAAAACATTAAAAATATGTACTGGCTACAAAACAGCTGAAGGCGACATTATTACTGTGCCACCAACAGCAGCTGAGGGTTACGAAAAAATTACCCCAGTGTATGAAGAAATGCCAGGTTGGAGTGAAACCACTGTTGGTGCTACTTCTATTGACGCTCTACCAGCCAATGCGATTGCTTACATTAAACGTATTGAAGAGATTACTGGCGTACCTATTGATATTATTTCAACTGGCCCAGATCGTGTCGAGACTATGATTTTAGTTAATCCGTTTGACGAATAATTAAATTTCATTAAATCGCTTTAAAAAAACCACCTTTTAGGTGGTTTTTTTATACCTAAAATTGCCTAACTATTCATTCAAGATAACCCCCCCTGCAGTATCTAAAGTACTATCCTGTTGGATGGTAATTGAAGTAAAGAGGTTAAGTTGTTTAGCTTCAGCTCAGAGGCAAGGTTAGGAGAACAGTAGTTAAATTCTGTTATCTATCATGAAATGATACAAACGTGCTGAGCTTTATAAGTAGAGCAGTGGATTTAAACTTAAACCTTATGATTAAGTTGCTTATGGTCTGATCAGCGATTCTAAGCGCTATTTTTCTATGAATAGTTAACAATATATGTTGAATATTTAGCTAAGTTATATGAAATATTAATTTTAAAAGGCTATATTAATTATAGCTTGTAGCGAATTAATATATACAAAATAGCTTGAAATTAGCCAGCGCATTGCAATAACATGTAAACAACAATAATAGCATCGACTCAAGTTCACCCATAAAATTCACGTAGTAGACTTACACATTAGGAATAAACATGACGGATCTTCGCCAACAAGCACTTGATTATCACCAATACCCAACGCCGGGCAAAATTAGTGTTGAATTAACGACCCCTGCTGAAACAAGCCTAGATCTCTCACTTGCTTATAGCCCCGGTGTTGCTGAGCCTGTTCGCGCTATTGCTGCAAACCCTGATGACGTTTATAAATATACCGGCAAAGGTAATACCGTTGCCGTTATTACCAACGGTACCGCCATTTTAGGTCTAGGAAATTTAGGACCAATGGCCTCTAAACCTGTGATGGAAGGTAAAGCGTTATTGTTTAAACGTTTTGCTGGCATTAATTCGTTTGATATTGAAGTTAACCATAAAACCGTTGAAGACTTCATTAACACGGTAGCCAATATTGCGGACAGCTTTGGTGGAATTAACTTAGAAGATATTAAAGCACCTGAATGTTTTGTTATTGAAAAGGCACTCATTGAACGCTGTAAAATACCCGTATTTCATGACGATCAACACGGTACTGCTATTGTAACGGCAGCGGGAATGATAAATGCGCTAGAAATTCAAGGTAAAGAACTGCGACACGCTAACATTGTTTGTATGGGGGCTGGCGCTGCAGCTATTGCCTGTATGGAACTGTTGATTAAATGTGGTGCACAACGTGAAAAAATTTATATGCTCGACACTAAAGGGGTTATTCACACCCGCCGTGAAGATTTAAATGTATATAAAAAATTATTTGCTAACAATACGGATAAACGCACGCTAGAAGACGCTATCGATGGTGCTGACGTATTCATTGGTGTATCTGGCCCTAACTTACTATTACCTTCACACGTAAAGCTTATGGCCGCTAAGCCAGTGATTTTTGCGTGTTCAAACCCAGATCCAGAAATTAAACCTGAACTGGCTTTGGCAACACGCGATGATTTAATTATCGCTACCGGTCGTTCAGATTATCCAAACCAAGTAAATAACGTGCTTTGTTTCCCCTTTATTTTCCGTGGTGCTTTAGACGTGCGTGCACGTACTATTAATGATGAAATGAAAATTGCCGCCGTACATGCTATTCGCACCTTAGCAAAAGAACCAGTACCAACTGAAGTATTAGCCGCTAGTGGCAGTGACAACTTAGCCTTTGGTAAAGATTATATTATCCCTAAGCCTATGGACTCGCGTTTACGTTCCGCTGTAGCCATCGCGGTTGCTCAAGCGGCAGTGGACTCAGGTGTAGCGGCACTCGCAATGCCTGAGAATTACCAGGGCTAACAGTTACGCTTATAAGCAATGTAGCTTTAGATCGAGAATGAAATAGAAGGGAAGCTTATTGCTTCCCTTTCTTTTGGGCACTCTTAAATTTAACTTCTAACTTAGGCATTGGCGACATCAAACATTGCTAATAAATTGATAACAGTGAATGTGATTGGCACGATTTGCTACCGTCGTTAAAAAATTGCTACTATTACGGCTATTGCTAATATAGCCACGTTATATCGTGGCTTAAGATAAACCTCGATATTTAGCGTAAATAACAGAGTTTATTCGTAGCTAGTCAATCACTTTAGGAATATTAATGGATAAAGAAATTAAAGCCTATCTCGCCGATTCTGAACTATTATTAAACGCCGTAGGTGAAGGTATTTACGGTTTAGATACACAAGGGCGGGCTATTTTTATTAACCCGGCTGCAGAAGCCATGACTGGCTGGTCTTACGCTGAACTATTGGGACAAAATATTCATCAGTTTCATCATCATAGTTATAGCAATGGTGAGCCTTATCCCGCTTGTGAATGTAAAATATTCAATACCGCGCTTGACGGTATTTCTCGACAGGTGAGTGGTGAGGTGTTCTGGCGTAAAGATGGCAGTAACTTCCCTGTTGAGTACACAACACGAGCGGTTTATAAAAATAACCATATTATTGGTGCTGTTGCGGTATTTCGTGATGTGAGTCAGCAACAACAAATTGAGTTGGCACTGCGCCGTGCCTTGGAAAATGTACAATCACTTACTGAGCAGCTTCAGGCTGAAAATACTTATTTGCAGAATGAGTTAGCGCAAGAGTGGTCGTCTGCTGGCTTGGTGGGTAGAAGCCCAATAATCACCAAAATGTTGTCGCAAGTAGAGCTAGTTGCACAAACTGATAGTACCGTACTTATCTTGGGAGAAAATGGCACAGGTAAAGAATTGGTTGCTCGTAATATTCATGCCTTAAGTCAACGTAAAAACTCTACTATGGTAAAAGTTAATTGTGCTGCATTTACCCCCAGCTTACTTGAATCTGAACTATTTGGGCATGAAAAAGGCGCATTTACTGGCGCTACTGAACGACGCAAAGGCCGTTTTGAATTAGCGAATGATGGTACGTTATTTCTTGATGAAATTGGCGAATTATCTATGGAAGCACAAGGCAAGTTACTACGGGTGTTACAAGAGCAAGAGTTTGAACGGGTCGGCGGCAGTGAAACTGTTAAGGTTAATATAAGGATTATCGCGGCCACTAACCGTGATTTATCGGCGATGATTACCCAAGGTACATTTAGAATTGATTTGTTTTATCGGCTTAATGTTTTTCCGATTACTGTTCCACCGCTGCGTGATCGTCAAGAAGATATACCACTGTTATCACAGGCTATTATTAGCACACTGAATAAAACGCTAGGTAAAAACATCAGTGCTATTAGTAACCGTAGCTTAACTCAATTAATGCAATATCAATGGCCTGGTAATATTCGTGAATTGCAAAACGTACTTGAGCGCGAGATAATTCTAACTAAATCGACTATTCTAAATTTTAACTTTAAAACCTCGTCAAAATCACTTAACCCTCCTGTTATTGAAACCTTAGCACAAGTGGAAACACGCTATATATTAAGTGTGTTAAAAGCCTGTAAATGGCGCATTGGCGGTGAAATAGGTGCCGCTAAGCAATTAGGCTTACCTGAAAGTACATTACGCTCTCGCATGAGTAAATTGAAAATTGTACGTCCTAACTAATAATTTTCACTATAAAAATAATATGCTAGGCACGATATATCGCCAAGTCGTGATATGTCGTGCTTTATGGCGGGTTCTGTATAGAGTTGGTAATTATAAATTACATATTAAACAATGAGTTAATTTAATTTTATAACTTGGTTCATATTTTGCTATTAGCAACTATCTTAAGGTTAGTTTTAGCAGTAAACCATGAAGTTTGATTTTAAAGCAGAAGATTTGATCATTAAGCCCTACAAATCTGAATCCTCAGTCTATGTCCGTAAACAAAAAGGTCGTTATCAGCGTATTCGACAATTCACTGGCTTAGCCTTTGTTTTATTATTTATGTTGATGCCTTGGCTTAATTTTCAAGGCAATCAGGCTGTTTTACTGGATATCGGTAAGCAACAGTTTCATATTTTTTCACAAACATTTTTCCCGCAGGACTTTATCATTTTAGCGGGGTTATTGCTGGTTAGTTGCTACTTACTTTTCTTTTTAACCACGTGGCTTGGTCGAATTTGGTGTGGTTATACCTGTCCTCAAACTGTATGGACCTTCAGTTTTATTTGGGTGGAAGAATGGTTGGAGGGTACGCGTAATCAACGTATTAAACGTGATGAACAGCCATTGTCATTAGATACCTTAGCGAGAAAGTCTGCCAAGCACTTTTTTTGGGGATTAATCGCATTTTTTACCGCCACAACATTTATCAGTTACTTTTTACCGGCCCGCGTACTGTATCTTGATTTACTACAATGGCAGTGGGATGGCCTGACAACTTTCTGGGTGCTGTTTTTTGCTGTTTGTACCTACGGTAATGCCGGTTGGTTACGTGAAAAAATGTGTATTTACATGTGCCCGTATTCACGCTTTCAATCAGCTATGTTCGACAAGAATACCCTCGTAGTTGCTTATGATAAATTACGTGGTGAAAGCCGCGGCGCTCGTAAACGTAACCAGCAGCCAAAAGAGCTAGGTTTGGGTGATTGTGTAGACTGTAACCTTTGTGTGGAAGTGTGCCCCGTGGGTATTGATATTCGTAACGGCTTGCAATACGAATGTATTAATTGCGGTGCTTGCATTGATGCCTGTGATCAGACCATGAGCAAGTTTAATTATGCTAAGGGCTTAATTAGTTATACCAGTGAAAATGCACTTCAAGGTAAAAAGGTTAAATTGCTACGGCCGAAAATTATTGGCTATGCTGTTATGTCGTTATTAGCCATGGCGTTTATGATTTTTACTATTCAAGTGCGGGTGCCAATCGAATTTTCTATTTTACGGGATCGTGGCACATTATTTCAGCTCGACTTTCAAGGTAAGGTGACAAATAGTTATTTATTGAAAATTACCAATAAATCAAAAATTGATCGCCAATTTGAGATCACAGTGTTGGAAAAAGTGCTGAGTTTAAGTGTTGACGGTAAGGTGATGATAAAAGCGGGTGAAATTGCCAGCGTGCCGGTACATTTAACGATGACTCCGGAAAACATTAGCCAAAAAATTACGGTAGTGACACTGGCTGTTGCCGTTGATAATATGCCAGATATTAAGGTTGTTAAAGAAACTAAATTCTTTTCAAATTAATTAATTTCGTTAGCTAATGACTAGTGATTGTGAAAAAAGACCTCGACGTGAGGTCTTTTTTAATTAAATCATGCAAAGTACATTACGAAGGAAAAATACGTTAAAATATCATGACTTGGACGATGAGTAGTGAAAATGAATAGAGAACAAAGCATGAGTAAAACGATCAAACAAAGCATATCAAATATTGCCCTCGTGGTTGAAGATTACGATGATGCAATTGCATTCTATAGCAAAAAATTAAACTTTCAGCTTATTGAAGATACTGACTTAGGCGGCGGAAAACGTTGGGTACAAATCTCCCCACCGAATTCAAATGGCACCAACATACTGCTTGCTAAAGCCAGTAACGACGAGCAAAGCCAGTCAGTTGGCAATCAAGCGGGCGGGCGAGTATTTTTATTTCTACAAACCAATGACTTTTGGCGCGACTATCAACAGATGAAAAGCCAAGGTGTCGAGTTTAACGAAGAGCCGCGCGTGGAAGAATATGGCACCGTTGTCGTGTTTAAAGATTTATATGGTACAAAATGGGATTTATTGCAGTTAAATGATGTGACTGGCTAAATTTATAGCTATCAGCCGTCAGTCATGAGTTAATGCAGCTGCTTCGTTAAATTCGATGATATTAAAGTTTCAGTTATTAAGCTTTTTAATTTGTGGACACTATGAAAAATTAAGGCTAAGTAAATCAAAATTATGTAAAGTTGGATGAGGCCATATGGGTGACGGGCATAATTTTATTTTATTTGAACGATGCTGACTTTAAAAGTCACTTTAATACAAACTAAAGCAATATCGTTCCAGTTTGAAGAATATTCAAATAGCTCTGAAGAACAGAGATAAATTTTTTTGATATGTAGCGGCACACTACAGGGGGTTGTTCCGCTTTATATTTCAAAGCATCTCTTGCTAATCACTCGTATTTTTCAGCAATAAAAAAGGCGCTAATCAGCGCCTTGTTTATTTACTTGTTGTACTACTCGTTTTAATCTTCTAATTCCGCTTCGTGTTCACTAAAGTCAGTTATACCTTTTGCTTCCAAAGCCCGACGAACACTCGCGGGTAATTTTTGTGTGTTGTCTTTCGCCAAGTCACTATCATCAGGTAATGGTTGGCCAGTAAAGGCGTGTAAAAACGCTTCACATAACAGCTCACTGTTGGTGGCATGACGCAAGTTATTCACTTGGCGACGTGTACGTTCATCAGTGAGCACTTTTAACACACGTAAAGGGATAGACACGGTGATCTTTTTGACTTGTTCACTTTTCTTCCCGTGTTCGGCGTATGGGTTAATATACTCGCCATTCCACTCTGCCATGAATATTCCTCTATGCTAATTAATTGAGATAAACTTATCCTTGTTAAACCTGTCTGGTAGGCCAGTTTGTGATAAATTTATTCTTACTACTTGATTTTACTGGTTGTGGGGCGTGAGTCAATAACGAATGTGTAGAAGTTTAGAAGTCTAAAGTACTTGACCCAAGAACTTAAACCATTTAGATTGATAGACGTCCAAACATCTATACAGAAAATATTTTTACCGGAGTACACATGAGCGAGAAAAAAATTGCCACTACCGCTGTTCGAGCGGGTATTAATAGCGACCAACACCATGGCGCTGTTATACCAGCTCTTCACCTTTCAAGCACCTATGCACTGAAAGGTTTTAACGACAAGCGTCAGTTTGACTATTCACGCACCGGTAATCCAACTCGCGCTACATTTGCCCAAGCTATTACAGATTTAGAGCAGGGTGCCGTTGGCATTGTGACAAATACCGGCATGTCAGCGGTACATCTTATTTGCCAATTACTTGATACACAAGACACGGTTGTTATTCCGCATGATTGCTATGGCGGAAGTTTTCGATTATTTACCCATCTTGCCAAGCGGGGTCAGTTTACGCTCGTGGTGGTTGATCAAAACGATCAACAAGCCTTGGCCCAAGCTTTAGCAACAAAACCTAAATTAGTCTTAGTTGAATCACCGAGTAATCCATTGTTACGCTTAGTTGATATTGCTGCCATTACCAAACAAGCGCATCAAGTTGGCGCATTAGTGGCGGTTGATAACACCTTTATGTCGCCGGTATTGCAGCAACCCTTGTTATTGGGTGCTGATATTGTTTTTCACTCCACCACCAAATATATTAATGGTCATAGTGACGTGGTGGGCGGTGTGCTAGTCACCAAAGAACAAGCCTTAGGTGATAAACTAGCTTGGTGGGCAAACTGCATTGGTATCACGGGTTCAGCTTTTGATAGTTTTTTAGCTTTACGTGGCTTAAAAACTTTGCCAATACGGATGAAGCAGCATCAAATTAATGCCAATGCTGTGGCAAAATTTTTGCAACAGCATTCGGCTATTCAACAGGTTTATTTTCCGGGTTTAGCTAGCCATCCGCAACATGAATTAGCTAAAAAACAGCAGTATGATTTTGGCGCTATGATGAGTTTTGAGCTTAAAGGTGGCGTTGAAGCGGTTAAAATACTGTTTGATAAACTTGAACTTTTCACCCTAGCGCAATCACTTGGTGGTGTTGAAAGTTTGATCTGTCATCCCTCAACCATGACCCATGCGGGGATGGAAATTGAAGCACAACTTACCGCCGGTATTACCCAGTCATTAGTGCGACTTTCTGTTGGTATTGAAGATATTGACGATATACTGGCCGACCTATCTCAGGCGCTCGATGCCAGCCAAGCTTAAAGCGGTTATCCATAGTTATCAATAATTTAAAGGCGGTATGACAAGGTTGTCATACCTGTGGTAGTAAAATGATCGATTCAAATACAGCGGTAACGCTTAGCTCTGCAAAAAATCACTTGGTAAAAATTGCCTGTAATGTCCATAAATTTGGTGGTAGTAGTTTAGCCACCAGTGCTTGCGTTGAACGTGTGGTGGATATTATTCGTCAACATTGTCAACTCAATGACATTATTGTGGTATCTGCCAATGGCAATACCACAGATGCATTATTTACTCTTTATCAACTCGCGGTTGAGCTTCAGGAAATAACTTTGCTTAACACTGAGCAAGTGAGCAGGAGCCATGACGTAAGCACCTTGCGTGAGAATTTGCTGGTAACTATTACTGCACTTGATGCGACGCAAGCTCAGTTAATTGATGAACTCTTAAATGCCAGTAGTGCCGCCAGACTCAAAAGTTTATTGAAGCAGGATGTTGCACAAATAACAGAAAATTTACTGAGTGATCCCCTTAGTGATCCACTGAGTTATCAAAATGACTTATTGGCTTTTGGTGAGGTTTGGTCAGCGCGATTGTTATCTGCGGTATTGAGTGAAAGTGTGTGTCCAAGTTATATGTTGGATGCTAGAGACTTTCTTTTACTAGAAAATGAAAAAAATTGTGCCGTTGACTATAGCGTGAGCCAAGAAAACTTTTTACCGCTGCAAAAACAAGACCAACTGGTGATCGTTACCGGTTATATTGCGCGTAATCAACAGCAACAAGCCTGCACGTTAGGGCGCAATGGTAGTGATTACTCAGCAACCATAATGGCGGCATTGTCGGGCGCGGGCAATGTAACGCTTTGGACTGACGTTGATGGTATTTATAGTGCTGATCCAAGGCTTGTCCCCTTAGCGAGAAAATTACACCGTTTACCTAACGCGGTTGCCAATGAACTTGGCCGTTTGGGTAACCCAGTATTACATGCCAAAACCTTACAGCCGTTAACCAACCATAATACCCATTTACATGTTGCCAGTAGTTTTGCACCCGAAGTTAGCGGCACTGAAATTGGCAAGTTTGGCCAAATAGCGAAACAAGAACTTTCGGTCACCAGTTTAAACGATTTAATATTAGCGAAATCAACCAGCTTTTTAGCTAAGTCGGGCGAATTAGCGGTAAGTGAATTTTCACCGATTTGCTACAACCTTGACGAAGGTTACCTAGTCGTCACGCAGGCCCAACAAAAAGCGCTCAGTCAATGGTTAGCCAGTCATGACACTGAAGTGACCTTTAGGCCGGTAGCGATTATTGCCATTGTGGGTCATAGTGTCGCGAAACAAGGCGATATGCGTGCTAGATTTAAAAGAGCGCTTAAGCATCAACAAAGCTTACATTTTTTACATGCCTTTAATGAACACAGTTATATTGCGGTTTTACCTGAGCCATGCTCGAGTGAAATACTCAATAATGTTCACGCGGATATGACCAAAGACGCGAAAAACATTGCCCTTGTTGTCGCCGGATTAGGTAATATTGGCCAACGATTTTTAACCATGTTACCCAAGCAAATAGCGCGTGTTTCAGGCTTAGACAATGTGCATTTAGTCGCCTTAGTGGGGGCAAGTAAAGCCTTAATAAATACCGATGGCATAGATGTCGCTAATGCTTTGTTACATTATCAACAACAAGCGCAGCCGTACGACAGTGAGCAACTGTTAACTTGGCTGACTAATCACCCTTATGACGAGTTAATTGTTGTTGATATCACACCCAGCGAAGACTTTAGTCACTTGTATGAAGAATTTTTTGCTCGTGGTATTCATGTTATTGGCGCCAACAAGTGGGCGGCATCTTCAAGTACTGAAAATTATCAGCAATTGCTTAAAACAGCAGAAAAAAATAATAGCTTATGGTTGGGTAATACCACTGTCGGTGCTGGTTTGCCTATTAACTCAAGCATTAAAGAGTTGATGAATAGCGGTGATAAAATAACGGAAATTTCGGGTATATTCTCGGGCACTTTATCTTGGTTATTTCAATTTTACGATGGCACAACGCCATTTTCTGCGCTGTTGTCGAATGCCTTAACGCAAGGGTTGACTGAGCCGGATCCGCGAGAAGATTTATCAGGGCGAGACGTACAGCGTAAATTATTAATTTTAGCACGTGCCGCAGGTTTTGAATTGTCTTTAGCTGATATTGACTGTCAGAATTTAGTGCCAGAGTTATTGCGTGATATTAGCTTAGAGGATTTTCTTCAACGAACGTCTGAGCTTGATGAGTTGTTTTTATTGCGTTTACAGCAAGCACAAGCAAAAGCCTGTGGAATTCGTTATGTTGCTCGCTTTATCAGTGAACATGGTCAAGTGAGTGCGAAAGTTAGCTTGGAAGAATTAAGCCATAACGACGCGTTTTCACAATTAACCCCATGTGATAATGTTTTTCAAATTAAAAGCGAGTGGTATCAAGAAAATGCGCTGATTATTCGTGGCCCAGGTGCTGGACGTGATGTCACTGCCGGTGGTATTCATGCTGATTTAGTCACTATTTGCCAGCAGCTGAATCATCGTCAGCAGCAAGTTAAAATCAAAGGTTTAAATTAAATATTTTTACTAGCAGGAAGTGATGCCAAGGAGGTATAAATAGCGTTAAGCAGGAAGGTTAAGCAGGAAAGTTAAGTAAAGTTTTGGCGCGAGACTTTATGATCAAAGTATCGCGCCAAATTCACCAGGAAATTAATTAACCTGTTTTTTATTAGCCAACAAAACAGTGTATTCTTGTTTTGTTAGCTGTTAATTAGCGAGGTCTTAGAAAGATGTACCTATGCTAAATACTAGGTTTTCGTCACTTTCAGTACCTGATAATTCTTTTGAATTAGCCACAAGCGCAATACCCACGTCAAAACCTGAAACTTCTGTACTGTAACCTGCTTCTAGGTAGTCGCCATCAAAATCGTCACCCCAAGTGCCGTAAGTGGCATAAAAACCTTTATGTTCAACCGTTGCAGATAAGAAATCATAGTCTTGGTTTGCAGCACCTTCAACTTCCCACTCACCGACATTATAAGCAAGTGAAAACATACCGTAGCTTAAGCCTAAGTTTACTTCATTATAAGAAGTATCAAAATCACCCGTATATTGGTAAGTCGTAAAGCCAACGCTATAGCCTACACCACCGTCGAATTCGCCGCCGTAACCGCCATAAACGTCTACTTCTAATCCCTCTTGTACGTCAGCTGCCCAAGTGCCAATATAAAAACCACTGTTTTCATAATCAACACCAGCACTAGCAGAGGCCGTGTCTGTTTGTACTATACCTCGGAAGATATATTGTGATACCGCGCCAACATTGGCACTTAAGCCTTCTATGTCAGTAGCAGATGCTGACGTTGTTGTAAGTGCAGAAGTTGCTAATATCATCGCAATTGATAGAGAGGTCATTGTTTTTTTCATGTTTTAGTCCACTAAGTTTTTATAATTACTAAGGACTTTGCAAAGACAGTGCCTATTTAATTAATTTTTTTATAAAGACTTTATTTTCAGTGGTTTAGTGGTTTTATTGCGGTTTTTCTTGCTTTAGTCAATTGGCCACTTTGTACAGGCTTGGTGCAAAAAAAAGACTAATGTACAAAAAAGGTGCACAGCATTGCTGACAATAACCACCAGTATTGAGCGTAATATGGCGTCATTGGCGTAAATTTTAACTTTAATCTACTGGTTATTATTACTTTTAATATCGATTTTTGTGCGGGTTCTCAGTCGCAAAATTACGGAAATTGAGGTAAAGTAGCGAAAATTTTTTTAAGGTTATCATTATGTCTAATTTTTTAATTGCTCCCTCAGTTTTATCGGCAGACTTTGCTCGTTTGGGTGAAGATGTTGCTAATGTGCTCAGCGCTGGTGCTGATGTAATTCATTTTGATGTAATGGACAATCATTTTGTGCCCAACCTGACTTTTGGTCCAATGATCTGTAAGTCATTACGAGATTACGGTATTACCGCGCCGATTGATGTGCATTTAATGGTAAAACCTGTTGATCGTCTTATTCCTGACTTTGCCAAAGCGGGCGCTGATATTATTACCTTTCATCCCGAAGCGAGCGATCATATTGATAGAACTTTGCAGTTGATTAAAGATCACGGCTGTAAAGCAGGTTTAGTGTTAAACCCAGCAACGCCGCTGCATGTGTTAGATTTTGTCATGGATAAGCTCGACGTTATTTTATTAATGTCAGTGAATCCTGGTTTTGGTGGCCAATCTTTTATTCCTACCACCTTAGATAAGCTACGTTTAGTCCGTGAAAAAATTGCGGCCAGTGGTTACGACATCCGCTTGCAAGTTGACGGTGGTGTTAAAGCTGACAATATTGCTGAAATAGCCGAAGCGGGGGCTGACATGTTTGTTGCGGGCTCAGCCATTTTCTCCAAGCCAGATTACAAAGTCGCGATTGATGAAATGCGTGCAGAACTTGCAAAAGTAAAATAAAAAAATATTGATTAAAACACGATTAAATCACATTACATTAAGAAAAGTTGAAGGATAAAAAATGAGTAAACCTATTGTATTAAGCGGCTGTCAGCCATCGGGCGAGTTAACTATTGGTAATTACCTTGGCGCGTTAAAGCAATGGGTGGACATGCAAGATAGCCACGAATGTTATTACATGCTGGTTGATCAACATGCGATTACGGTGCGTCCTAAACCTGAAGACTTACGTAAAGCGACCTTAGATGGTTTAGCCTTGTATTTAGCTTGTGGTGTTGACCCAGAAAAAAGCACCATTTTTATTCAGTCGCATGTGCCAGAGCACGCGCAATTGAGTTGGGTATTAAATTGCTACACCCAAATGGGTGAGTTAAACCGCATGACACAATACAAAGATAAGTCGGCAAAGTCTGAAGCTAATATGAACTCAGGTTTATTTACTTATCCGGTATTAATGGCGGCAGATATTTTATTGTATGGCGCGAACAAAGTGCCAGTTGGCGATGACCAAAAGCAACATTTAGAATTAGCCCGCGATATAGCGACTCGTTTTAATAATCTACATGGTGAAACCTTTAAAGTACCAGAGCCTTATATTCCAGAATTTGGCGCCCGGGTGATGAGTTTATTAGAGCCCACTAAAAAAATGTCAAAGTCTGATACTAACCCGGGTAATTTTATTGGTTTATTAGAAGATACCAAGAAAATTACTAAGAAAATTAAACGTGCGGTAACTGACTCTGACGAGCAAGCGAATATCTATTTTGACATAGCTGAAAAACCAGGTGTGTCAAACTTGTTGTCACTTTTATCGTGCACAACCGGTAAATCAGTGGCTGAACTTGTGCCTGAATATGAAGATAAAATGTATGGTCATTTAAAAGGTGATGTAGCTGAAGCCGTGGTTGCTTTATTAGCGCCCATTCAAGCGCGTTATCATCAATTTCGTAATGACCAAGCTTATCTAGATGAAGTGATGCGCAAAGGTGCTGAAAAAGCCTCTGCGCGTGCGAGTAAATTGCTTGCTGAGGTTTATCAGGCGGTTGGTTTTATTGCTAAGCCTTAATCTCTGCACTACTCATGCTGACGAGTTATTAAACTAGCGATTAAGTCAGTCACTAAGTAAATCACTAAGTCAGTCACTTAGTAAATCAATAAGTAAGTCACTTAGTAAATCAATAAGTAAGTCATTAAGTCAGACATAAAAAAGCCGTCGTATTTACGACGGCTTTTTAGTTTTTATTTTTCAATTCAGTCTTAAAGCTGTTTAAGTGTTCAGGGCTGAATGACCGCTATTCTTTATTATCTTCAGCGGCCTCTTTCGTTACTTTTTCAAATAACTTAGCACTGTCACTGACAAAGTTTTCAACATCACTGCTCGGTGTAAACAAAAAGGCTGGCGACATTATGGTGGTGTCAAACTGCGGCCGGGGATTAAAGTCGGGTTGTTTACTTAATTGGACGATAAAACTACCGCCAAATAACAACAATACCAAACATAAAGACACGAAACTTCTGCGTTTTAATGTCATATGAAAGCCGACGTAACAGTTGAGCCAAAACAAACAAAAAGCCAATAACAAAGGAATAATGGCGAGTAGCGATAACATTGAAGCGTTGCTTGAGGTATTAAAGTGCACAATGTTTTCAAAAATATCACTGAGCCACATCAAGTTGAAGAAGATATAGCTAATGCCCATTTGGGTCCAAAAACGGCCATCGTGTTTGGTTAAATGCGACACTAAAGCAATACCTGCTGGCCATAAGGCAAAACCTAGCGTTAAGCCAATGGTTGGCACGAGTATTTGCGTTAAGCTAACTTCGTTAACATTGTTTAAATTAATAATCCAACCGCCAATAAAGGCAAATAAGGTCATGCTTAACGCCACTACCATAGGGTGACGCGCTAAGTTAATTAAGCCTTCAAACGGGCTAATTGCTATGCTTTTTGAAACCGGATGGCTGGGAAAGACAAAACGAACTTGGCTTTTTCCAATGGTGATAATGTCACCAGAATGCACTTGGTGTTGAATAACGTTGTCTTTACTGTTTTCAAGATAACTGCCATTCATTGAACCTTGATCATTAACTAGCCAATGTTCACCATTAAAATGCAGTTGCAGGTGATCAGCGCAAACGTGAGGGTCACTAATGATTATATCGTTATCGTAACCGCGGCCAATGGTAATGTTATTTGAGGCAAACTTGTGGCGGCTTAATAATTTGTGGCCATGGCTGATTTCTTCAATGATTATTTCCATGAAACCGACTCCATAAATTTAGCTAGAAAGGCTAATGAGGTTTCTTGTGCAACACCTGAAATCGTAAAATGGCTGAGCAATGCGTATTGTTCGTGATCTACCGAGATGGCAATGTAAAGCACATCGTAAAGTGCGGGGAAGTCTTTATAAGCGCGGGTACAAAATACCGCTTTATTCTTAATATTACTGCTGTTGGGCATAACAATGTCATGGTGGCATTGATATTCAGTGACATCCTCTTTACCGGCTTTATTACCTGGTGCGGCTTGGTTTAACTGGCGTTCAAAAATATGGTAAAACTTAGTGCTACCAATTTTATCTGATTCCATATAGCGGTATTCCATTTCTAACGAACCGGTAAAAAAGTCAGAAGAAATGTAAGTGTTCTCATCTAGGTCACAATTAGCAACAGCCGCCATAATTTGTGCGTCGGTTTTATCTGAGTTGGATTCACCCCAGCAACGTATAAAAGGTACGTCAATGGTTGGAATTAAGCCTTGTCCTAACTGTTTTAGTTGCCAATCACTGTTCAGTATTGTGGTGATTAACTTTTCTTGATTTTGCATAAGTTGTGCAGCCATTTGCTGCTCAATACTTTCTGGTGGCTTATTTTTATAGGCCTGATAAAGCTCAATTAGCTTGTCGTGTGGCACTAAAAAGCCAATTTGATTACCCGAAGTAGCGACATTAATACCAACAACTTCGGTATTTTTGTTAACCACTGGGCCGCCGCTCATACCTGAGTTAACCGAGCCGGTAAAATGAATGCGGTCATTAAATGATTCCTTTTTTAAACCATTATAAGTGCCGGGTACGACTATCATGCCTAAATCATGTGGGTTGCCTAATGAATATAGTTCTTCACCTTTAGTCGGGGCTTGTTGGGCAAGCTGAAAAAAGGGCATTTCAGCCGTGACTTCACGTTGCACTATAGCTAGGTCATTAATGACATCAACGCTTTTTAAGGTTAATGGCGCTTGGTTACCTTGGTTGTCTAAATATTCAATGTTGTATTTATTGGGATGACGGGCAAAACCGGAAATAACATGATAATTAGTGGCAATAAGGCCACTGCTGCTAATTTGAAAACCCGAACCAATGGATGATTTTTCACCACTGGCTTTGTCAATTAAGCGAATTTGATAAAGTGATGGGGCCAGTTGTTTAAAAATTTCTTCGGCCTGCTCAGCTGCGAAACTTAATGTACTAAAGCACATAAGTAGCAGAGCAAAAATAGCTTTCATTGCATATCCTTTTGTATTATTACCTTGGGAACTGTTTGATATTTAGGCAAAGCAGAACTTGTCTGATTACCATTGTGCCAGTGTAATCAAATTTGTCATCTTTTATCCGACAATATGACTATTTTGCTTGATGTAATGCACTAGTTTAAAGGGATAAAAAATCCCATGATGAATAGCCAAGCTAATTTGTGCTATTTGAATACCCGTTTAATGCCTGCAGAAGCTTATGAAACTAATAGCTGCCTATTTAAGCAATAAAAGCGTGAGATTATTGCGTTCGTCACTAGCATTAAATTTGTGATCTTATTGTGTTCAGATAACGTAAATAAAATCGTTATGTTTATTGTTCCAGATTAAGCACAAGTGCCGAAATATTTTTTGGTAAACTGCTCTCAATTACCCTAGCAGGTTATTGTGATGGACAGCTAAATTACCTTGGTGTGTTTTAATCAGCATAAGTGGGTAATAATTTAATGAAAGTGGTACCAGATCAAGGTAAGGTTAAACATTTATTTAATATCTTGTTGTCTGCTACTAGTTTTAGTATGATTAAATGATAATTGTTATCATTTAGATGTAGGCTACTATGACCTTATACGAATTGCCCCTTAATCAGCCAGCTCATATCAGTTATTTACCGGCAGACTTTGCATTAAGTGCGCAGTTAATTGAACAGGGCTTCGCATTGAAAAGTGAAATATCACTAGCCCATAAAGCGCCTTTTAATGGGCCGCTTGCCTTTCATTTGCATGGTACAAAAATGTGCCTGCCAGCTAATATTGCCAAGCAAATTAATATTGAGTTATTAACCAAATGATCGAACAAAATATTGCACTGGTCGGTTTTGCTAATTCAGGAAAAAGCACGCTTTTTAATGCGTTGGCGGAGGCAAAACAGAAAACAGGTAACTGGACAGGTGTCACAGTTGCCGCCAAGCAGCAGCAATGTCAGCTAAATAACAAACTGACATTACTTTCTGATTTACCTGGCATTAGCTCGTTAGCGCAGCGAAGTCAGCAAAGTAAAGATCTGTCGGTTACTCATGATTTTATTAAGCAAAACCCCATTGATTGTTTAATTAATGTGATTGATGCCACACAACTTAAGCGCCAGTTGTATTTAACTACACAACTGCTTGAGCTTGGTTTACCTATGATAGTGGTGCTAAATAAATCAGATCGTAAAGAAGCTGCCAATATAGATTTGCAAAAACTGTCTGCTCAGTTAGGTTGCCCAGTAGTTACTGAAAATAGTGTTGGAAAAGATGCGGGCAAAAAAATTACCGCCGCATTACAACATATTCCTAGCCCGCGGGTCGCTGGGCACTTATTGACCCTACCCGAAGCATTAGCTGATTACTCAGGCATGCCACTTGAACTAGAGCGCCAAGCTTGCGGCAAAACATCTGGCTGCCAATCAACCGATAAAAAGGCTATGGCGGTGATGCAAGCAAGGTATGACTTTATTCATCAACTGGTTGCTGACGTGGTTACGGCCCCCAGTAATAATGCTCAATTTAGTGACAAGTTAGACCGTTGGATGTTGCATCCGGTTTTAGGTGTGCCGATTTTTTTAGTAATGATGTACTTGCTATTCATGTTTGCGATTAATGTTGGCGGTGCTTTTATTGATTTTTTTGATATTTTAGCTGGCGCAATATTTGTTGATTATCCACAACACTTTTTAAGCGCTTTTAACTTACCCGCTTGGCTAAGTACTATTATAAGTGGTGTTGGTTTAGGTATTCAAACCGTGGCAACATTTATTCCGATTATCGCCAGTTTGTTTATTGGTTTATCACTGCTAGAAAGCAGTGGTTATTTAGCTCGAGCTGCATTTGTGGTAGATGCCGCGATGCAAAAAATTGGTTTGCCGGGTAAAGCCTTTGTGCCATTAATTGTTGGTTTTGGTTGTACCGTGCCAGCGGTAATGGCAGCGCGTATTTTGGATAACGAAAGAGAAAGAATCACCACCATAATGATGTCGCCATTTATGTCTTGCGGTGCTAGATTACCTGTTTACGCCTTATTTGCGGCGGCTTTCTTTCCAGAATCAGGACAAAATTTAGTATTCTTGTTGTACCTTATTGGCATTGCTGCCGCGGTATTGACTGGACTGATGTTAAAGAAAACTATTTTAATGGGTAAAAACTCTATTAATATTATGGAATTACCTTTGTATGAATGGCCAAAGCTGTCATATTTGTTTAAACGGGTTTGGCAACGTACACGCTCCTTTATTTTTGGCGCGGGTAAAACCATCATAGTGGTGGTCTGTGTTTTAAACTTCTTTAATTCTTTAGGCACAGACGGTGAATTTGGTCATCATGACACGCAAGACTCTTTGCTAAGCAAAAGTGCGCAGGTGCTGACACCCTTGCTTGCGCCAATGGGGGTTAAAGAAGATAACTGGCAAGCCAGTGTCGGTATTATTACTGGGCTGTTTGCAAAAGAGGCGTTAGTTGCTACTTTTAATAGTTTATATTCACCGGTTTCACAAGCGCCAACAGCACCCGATCCCATGCCGGTATTATGGCAGCAAGCGCTAGCGAGTATTAGCGATAATTTACAAGGCATAGCAGCAGACGATCCCTTAGGTACTGATATTGGTGATGTGTCTAGCGTAGAAGTGGCCGCACAAGCACAAGGCGTTGAACAAAGTACCATTACCATTATGCAAGCCGCTTTTGCCGGTAAAATTGGCGCATTTTGTTATTTACTTTTTATTTTACTTTATACACCATGCGCGGCGGCAATGGGGGCAATTAAAAATGAAGTGGGTACACGTTGGGCAATGTTTGCTGCATTATGGAGTTTTACGTTAGCCTACTTATCGGCAGCAGGATGTTACCAACTTGCGGTGTTTTCATCACAACCTGTTCACTCGTTCATCAGTATTATGGTGATCATGGCAATATTTTTTAGCATATATTACGGTTTAAAACGAGCAGGTAAAAACATTCTGACCATACCTACGTTGGTTTCTTATCGTTAACACTCAGGCCTTTAATTATCGTTAAGTCATCAATTCGACTGATATAGCACCTGATAACGCTATCTTTGAACAACACAGCGTTATTTATCTTGTCGAACATTACTAAACAGCTTAGGCTATATTGAATCTTAGTTGTAAAAAGCAGTATTGAAAATATGGATAACATACAAGCAAAGCGTTATTTACTGAATAAAACTGAAACTATTGAATATACTCCATTTGGTCCTGATGTGAGTGTTTTTAAAGTAAAGCATAAAATGTTTGCGACATTATCGCTAGGTAAAGGTAATGAAAAAGGCACTAATGGTAAAATGGCAGGGCATTATTGCATCAACTTAAAATGTGACCCTGACGAAGCCGTTATGCTACGTGATGTTTTTGATGCGGTTATACCAGGCTACCATATGAACAAAACGCAATGGAATACGGTCATTTTAGATGGTTCAATTCCACAAGGTGAAGTTGAACGCATGATTGATAATTCCTATATGCTAGTAGTAAACAAGATGCCCAAGCAAGACCAGCAGTCGCTTCTAATGCCTTTATAAAATTAACATTAGCGCTAAAAAAGCACCAAACTGATGAATGGTGCTTGCTAACCTGAGCTATTAAACTGATGGCCTTAAATTTAGCCAAGACTAATGCTATTAGTCTTGAATCTAAACCCAAACTCAAACTCAAACCCAAAACCAAAACCCAAAATAGCTAACGCCATAGTATTGAGCTTACAGACCTTGTCTGCAATAACTGCTCCCCATTGCATTTACATACGATTTGCTGAATCGTTAACCTGACACTCACCTTATTTTTAACAATATCATCAATTCAACCTTGTAATCATGATGCTTTTTGTATTCTTGAGTGTCTCCACCACACAATTAATTTATGCCACCTAAATACTGTTATTTTAAATAAAGCTCAATACTTATGCTGTATTTGTTGCTAAATTAACCTTAGGATAAGATAAAATAACAGGCTGATAGTGTTGAATCTAAAATACCCTTTGGTATCTTTTATAACCTTACTCATTATTTTGGGGCTTGGGATCTTGTCTTTTAATCTACAAGGTTTTTGGCATCAGAAAAAATACTCAGTGATTATTGCGGTTTCTAAAACCCCCTTGTCTACACCTTTTTATATTGCTAAAGCGATAAATGCTTTTGATGACACCTGCGTTAGGGTTAAATATGAGCAGGTAATAGGAGGCAAAGCCGCATTTGATAAGGTGATGAGTGGTGAGGTTGATTTTGGCACAAGTTCTGATTCGGTGATTGCTTTTCAAAGCTTGACTACGCCATCATTTGTCAGCCACGCCATGTTTGTCCAATCTGATAATGATGTGAAATTAATTACGCATTCTGCCGATAACATAAAATCAGCCTTGGATCTAAAAGGTAAAAAAGTGGGTGTTACCCAAGGTACTGCCAGTGAATACCTCTTAAGTACCCTGTTAGCTATTGAAGGCTTAACTATGGCTAATGTGAAGTTATATTATGATAAACCGCCACAATTGCTACAAGCTTTTAGTCGTGATGAGGTTGACGCTATTGTGTCTTGGGAGCCCTTCGTTTTTCAATTGTTGCAAGCACTTGATAAAAAAATAAAAATTCATGATACCAAAAGTTTAAGTACATTGAGCTTTAACTTAATTTCTCAAACCGCAGACAGTCAACGAGTAGAAAAAGCAAAATGTGTTATTCAAGGACTACAAACTGCCATCCATTACATTGCTTCACATCCGCAAGCCGCTAAACAAATAGTGATAGAAGAGCTAAATTTAGATCCCGCATTTATTGACTGGGTGTGGCCTGATTATATTTTTAAGCTCGGATTGAATCAATCATTGATATTAAACATTAAATCTCAAGCACTATGGGCAGTGGAAACACAAATGAGAGTATCTAAGAGTTTACCTAACTCATTGCGCTTTGTTGATAGTAGGGCATTGCTACAGGTCGATCCTGGAGCCGTAGATATACCTCGTTAGATATTCCCTGGTAAATAAGGATTCTTATGAAGATAAGCTTACAGCAACATATTTATTTTTTTACCCTGAGTACTGGTTTATTATTCACCGTACTTGTGGGGAGTGTTTTATGGTCTACTCAAGTAGTCGAAGTTGCTTTAGAACGTGAAAATTATGCCAATAAAGTTGAAAATCATACTAACATTTTAAAGCAATTGCTTATCAATGAAGACATTTATGCCAGCGATTACAACACCGATAATTGGCTGGTTTTAGACCGTAAATTTAATGACTTACTTAGACGTAATCCTAGCTTGACACCTGAACAACAAACCATCCAAAACAGTATTGAAAGCCAGAATAAGAATGTACAAAGGTTATTTAATACCATCAATAAAAATCAACTAAAAAATGCCGATGAGAGAATTAAAAAGCATTTAAAAACCAGGTTAATCACGCAATTAGAAGCTATTCGATCTGACACAATACAGCTGTCCAGCATAGTTCAAAAAGATATTGCAAACGTTATTAAGCAACAGATCATATTTATTCTATCTATACTCGCACTTAGCCTTTTTATTCTAGTTTATGGTGCGGTTAAATTAGTTAAAATTTTTAGCACATCACTCAATGAAGTCAAAACAGCCTTTGAAAAAAATCGCAGTGGTAACTTTCAAAAAATACAACTTTCTAATCAATCAGAAGAGTTTAATGGTATCGCTAATGCCTTTAATAACATGAATAAAGAATTGAGTGAAACGACGATTTCTTTAGAGTCAATGACCAAAATTGTTGCAGAAAGAACTCAAGTATTAGAGCAACTATCTAATACCGACCCTTTAACTAAAGTGGCCAATCGTCGGGCACTATTTGAACGAGGCAATGATGAGTTTTCTCGTGTACAAAGAAGCAAAAACCCATTGGCTGTTATTTTGTTAGATTGTGATTTATTTAAAAATATCAACGATCAGTTTGGTCATTTATTCGGTGACGAAGTTTTGAAAAACATTTGCAAAGTTTGCACTGAAGAAATACGCAGTATTGATTTTTTTGCTCGTTATGGCGGCGAAGAATTTATCATTATTTTACCCGATAGTGGTGTTAATGCAGCGGTAGAAACAGCCCATCGTATTCAACACGCTTTAGCTGATCATGGCATAGCATACGAAGGTAAAAATGTTTTTGTGACCGTCAGTATCGGTATTAGTACTGTTAATGATCAACATATTGATTTCGAAAACTTAATAAAAGATGCGGATTTAGCTATGTATCAAGCGAAGGAAAACGGCCGCAATAGAATTGAAGTGTTTGGCGATAATATCGTTTATGAATGGTAATATCAGTAATGGTTATTATCTCAATATGTACGTAGTAAGTTAGGCTATTTTCATTCTTTGAAACATAGCGTTCAAACCACAATATTCAAGTTAGCTTTTGCGCAAGTGATAGAGCTTACTGTTCTACAATAACATTCTAAAAAAGCGTGCTAAAAATTATTGAAAAGCAGTTGTTTATTAGTTTTTATGAGTTAGGTTTATTGTATCGAGATACAATGATGTAATGCTTAACACTAGTCTCAACGCCTTGATAAAATTGTTATTAACTTATTTAAGCCCTTGCCTTTATTCGTTATTTTCCATGCCATGAATAAGTCTTGAGGTGGACGTTCTTCAGCTAATTTGAGCACAATGAGCTCGCCTGACTCAATGTGATCTTGGATCAGGTCTTTGGGTAAATAGCCAATACCGATGCCGGCAATAATAGCGGCAGTTTTGATGGTAATAGAGCTGACAAAAAAATGTTGGCTGCCTGCAATCATATTGACTGACCATGGAATTTGATGCTGTGCTGAGTCATGAACAACGACATTTCTATAGCCTGATAACTGTTCTAATTTAATTGGCTGCTTAATAAGTGATAACTCATGTGCTTTATTGACCACTAACACACTGTTTAACTCCGCTATTTTTATTGCTCGGATACCTTTTTGATTAGGCACAGGTGCAGGGGCGCCAATCACCAAATCGACTCGGTCGTCAATTAACGCTTCCCACGTGCCGTTCATGACCTGTTCTTGCACATCAATCTCAATACTGTGATGTGCAGCTAAAAACTCTTCTATGCCATTAAAAATAGTTTTTATATCCATAATTGAATCACAAGCAAGACGAATTTTTGGCTCCCAGCCATTAGCAATGGTTTGCGTTTGCTCTGATAAGGTATTGATCGCAGTCAAGACTTTACGCCCCTCAGACAATAAATGCTTACCTGCTGGCGTAAGAACAGCACGACGACCTTGGCGCTGAAATAGTGTGACATTTAACTTTTCTTCAAGCTTCTGCACAATATAAGAAAGCGCTGAAGGCACTTTATTTAATTGCTCTGCGGCCGCCGCATAACTGCCACGAGTTTCAATGGCATCTAATACAAGTAATGCTTCCAGGCTTATAGGTGGTGTCTTCATGTTGTTTAATCCAAACACTTAATTGTTCAAATTATTTGAACATAACAAACAAATACTAGGGGTTATTCAACAGCAATTCAACTTATACAATAGCTATACACTCAATTAACAACACTTAAGGGCATTTAGCATGGCAATTACCAACATCATTAAGAACATCACTAAAACTGAACAATCTTTATCACAGTTACCACTACGACTAATCGCAGGGCTTATTTTTAGCGCTCACGGTGCGCAAAAATTATTTGCTTGGTTTGGTGGTTATGGCTTAGACGGTACAGGCCAGTGGATGGAATCGATAGGGCTTACGCCAGGATTTTTAATGGCATTGCTGGCTGGTAGTGCTGAATTTTTTGGTGGTTTATTACTCATCGTTGGTTTTCTCACTAGACCGACAAGTTTTGTTTTAGCCGTTACTATGATAGTTGCCATTTTTAGTGTCCATATAACGAGTGGCTTTTTTATCAGTAATAATGGCTATGAGTTTGCTTTAGCGCTATTAGCTATAACTCTCGCCTTATTTATTCAAGGTGGCGGTAAATACTCAATAGATAACACAGCTTATCGCCAGTTAAACAAGAATGCTTAACTGGCGCTTACTCTCTTTTATCACAGCCATTAGTGATGCTATTGGCTAAAGCAAAAAAATTTAGGAGTTTATTATGGGATTAATTGTTAACGGAAAATGGGTCGACCAATGGTATGACACCAATAAAAGTAAAGGACAATTTGTTCGTCAAGATAGTCGTTTTAGAAGTCAAATTTCAGCCGCAGAAAATAGTCAATTTAAACCTGAGGCAGGTCGTTATCATTTATATGTTTCATTGGCTTGTCCTTGGGCACATAGAACCCTAATCTTTCGCCAATTAAAACAACTCGAGGATGTTATTTCGGTCAGTGTTGTAGAAGCCGCTATGATGGAAAATGGTTGGGAGTTTGGTGAAAAAGGTGATCCGCTTTATCAGTTAAATTATGCCTACCAGTTATACTTAAAAGCAGATCCCAGTTACCAAGGCCGTGTTACTGTGCCTATTTTATGGGACAAAAAGACCCAAACTATTGTTAATAATGAATCAATTGAAATCATGAGAATGTTTAATTCAGCATTCAATGAATTAACCAGTAACGTTGATGATTATTACCCACTTGCTCAAAGATCAGCAATAGACACCGTGAATGCCCGTATTTATGACAGCATTAATAATGGGGTTTATAAAGCAGGATTTGCCACCACACAAGTCGCTTACAATGATGCTTACCAGGCTTTATTTGCTAGTTTAGACTGGCTAGAAGATCTTTTATCAACACAGCGTTATCTCGTGGGTGAAAACATTACTGAAGCGGATTGGCGCTTGTTTACTACCCTGATTCGTTTTGATGCGGTATATCATGGTCATTTTAAGTGTAATCGCGAAAAACTGATTGAGTTTCATCATATTAGTAACTATGTTAATGAGCTTTATCAAGTACCTGGTGTGAAAGGAACGGTTGATCTGGAGTACACGAAAATCCATTACTACGCGAGTCATTTAACGATTAACCCTACTCGTATTGTCCCTTTAGGTGCGCGTCAACACTTTGATGCGCCACACGATAGAGATCGTCAATATTAAGGGCTAAAAAGTGTTAATCGTTTAACTATCAAATACAGCTTTATAGCGTTAAAAATGTATTACCAAAGCCATGAGTTATAAGGTTTCATTCAATGAGTGCTGAGGAAAGAGCATGATCAAACATTATCCCTATAAAAGCTTAGGCAAGGCTAACTACGGCTGGCTGAAATCTAACCATCATTTTAGTTTTGCTCATTACTATAATCCAACACGTATGGGTTTTGGAAAACTACGTGTAGTCAATGACGACTGGGTAGAAGCCGGTATGGGCTTTCCTTCGCACCCACACCGTAATATGGAAATTATTAGTTTTATTCGCTCAGGTGCTATCACTCATCAAGACAGCACGGGTAATAAAAGCATAACTAAAGCAGGTGAAGTACAAGTGATGAGTGCAGGTACGGGGATTGTGCATTCAGAATATAACCGCACTAATAAACCATTAACTTTCTATCAAATTTGGCTTGAAAGCAATAAAGATAACGTAGCACCGCGCTGGGAAAGTAAAAAATTTCCTAGCGAGTATGGCTCAGCACTGACGTTGTTAGTCTCAGGTTATCCAGAAGATAAAAGTAAGGCATTGTTTATTAACCAAGAAACTCGAATCTATGGTGGGAAATTAACTAAAGGAAGCGTTATTGAACATAAAATCAGCCATCAAGCTTATATTTTAGCCTCTGATGGTATGTTTAAAGTAGAGGACAGCTTAAAAACGGTCACGATGAACAAGGGCGATGGGCTGGAAGTTACCCAATCCAATGCCATTTTACTCAGAGCTGCTACCGACTGTGAAGTGATTATTATCGATACTATCGATTAGTTTTTCCTACATATAAAGTAGACCAGCTAATTAATGAAACGGCTATAATCATTAAAAAACAAGGTGTTATCTAGAGTCTAAAACCTAACTATTGCCAAAAATAATTCACATGTAAAGGTGTTAATTGGACAATAGCCAGTGCTAACCGTAATAATTAAAGGAGATCTTTTAGGACAACCAAGCGTTATCAGGCTGCCAACTGTCCAGCCATGTTAGCACTTCACTGGCGGGCATCGGCCTTGCAATGCCGTAACCTTGTGCTAATTTACAACCCAGTTGTAATAATTCAGTGCCATGTTCAACAGTTTCCACCCCTTCTGCGATCACCTCAAGCTGGAAGGCTTTTGCCAAACTAATAACGCCCATCACAATGGCTAAGTCATCGGGATCAATGAGCATGTCGCGTATAAAACTCTGATCTATTTTGATCTGGTTAGCGGGTAGGCGCCTGAGATAAGTTAGCGAGGAATAGCCAGTACCAAAATCATCTAGGGCAAACTGCACACCAAGGCTAATACAAGATTTCATGGTCGCTATAATATAGTTGATGTCATTTAATGCGCTGGTTTCTAATACCTCTAGTTCCAATAAATGCGGTGATATATCAGGATGTGCAGCCAATAATGTCGCCAGGCGTTCAACAAAATCACTTTGTTGGAGCTGATAAGCACTGATGTTGACGCTAATAGGCAGTGTAACTCCGATACTTTGCCATTGGCTTATTTGATTCAGCGCGCTATCGATAACCCATTCACCTATATCTAGGCTGATGGCCTGGTTTTCTATTAGTGGTAAAAAATCTAATGGTGGCACTAAACCGCGTACAGGGTGTTGCCAGCGGATCAAGGCTTCTACACCCACGACTTCACCCGTAGACATATTCACTTTCGGTTGATAATACAAAACCAGCTCACCTTTATCGAGTGCTGCACTGATATTGTTAATGTTTTCCTGTTCAAGGTTAACGGCGTCATCGAGGGCGCTATCAAACAAGTGATAACAATTTTTACCCGCATTTTTCGCCATATACATGGCTTGGTCGGCATGGCGGATAAGTATTTCTGCATCGGCATCATCTTGAGGATAGAGAGTAACACCTATGCTAGCGGAGACATTTAACACCAGATCATGAACTATTACTGGCTCTGAAACCACCAGTAGTAAACGCTCCAATATCTTGCTAAACCCTTCAGTTTTCGCTAAATCGGTTAGTACCAAGACAAACTCATCACCACCAATACGAGCAAGTGTATCGCCCTCACGTAATGCCTCTTTCATGCGGAGTGAGATAATAATCAATAGTTCATCACCGACATGATGGCCATGGGCATCATTAATCGTTTTAAAATCATCTAAATCTAGAAATGCTACAGCGAGGGAATTATGCTGGCGTTTGCTTTGTAATATAGCTTGGTTCAGGCGCTCAGCGAGTAATGTGCGATTGGGCAAGTCGGTTAAGTCGTCGTAATGAGCCATGCGCTGTAGTTGACTTTGATGGCTTTTGTTCAGCTTGGTAATGTCAGAATAGAGTGCAACATAATGGCTGACTTCACTAGCCGAATTTTTCACCGCACTTAGGGTCAGGTTTTCTGGGTATACTTCACCATTTTTACGACGATTCCAAATGGTACCAACCCAATAGCCTTTGCTGTTAACCGTTTGCCACATCAAAGCATAGAACTCAGCTGACTCACTGTCTGATTGTAAGAAGCGTAGATTTTTACCGACCGCTTCTTGACGTGAGTAACCGGTGACTTCAGTGAAGGTGTTGTTGACTTTGATTATGCTCGCGCTCGCATCAGTGATGATAATGCCTTCACGGGTGTGAGAAAATACAATAGCGGCAAGGGCTAGCTCAGCTGCGCGTTTATCTTTCTCTTCGTTGGCAAGTTTAAGCTTTTTCTCACTTTTTTTATGTTCAGTAATATCGGTACGAATTGAAGTATAACCACTAAGCTTTTCGTTGACATACAAGGGTATAATGGTGGTATTAACCCAATACTCTTGTCCATCTTTAGCAAGATTACAGATGTCATCATTCCAGAAGCCGCCTTTAGATATAATTAAATACATCTCACGCCAATAGTCTTTCGGTTGCTGCTTAGAATTAAGCAGGCGATGATTGGCTCCAATGAGTTCCTCTTGACTATAACCACTGACAGTACAAAATTTGGTATTGGCATAGTTAATCGTGCCTTTAACATCAGTAATCGACACTAACGAATGCTCATCCATGGCTGCTTTTTGTGCTAGGAGTGCAGCCTGAGCAGCTTTGATAGCCAGAGTGTCTTGTTCTGTTTGTGCTTTAGAGCGGTGATCAAGTTCATGTAAAATTTCTGCTTTAACTAACACTTCGGCGTTTAAGCGCTTAACTAGTTGTTTGTACCTTAGTAAGTGCGGAATGAGCATAGTGAGCAGTAATAGCACTAAAATCACCACAGTGACAATTAAGGCTAATGTGGTTGGAGAGACCTCCTTGATAACTTGGTCTGTAGTTTGCGGAATAAAGTGTACGGCTGTCATCGCACTATAGTGCATACACGAAGATGCCAAGCCCATAACCACAGCACTCACTAGATTTTTTTTAGTTATAAATTGATATCGGCTTTGATTAATAGCGCCATACTGTATCTTTAGTGCCACCATAGCTAAGATCACCGCAATCAAGACAGACAAATAAACTAACGTCATATCATGAACCATTACGGCTTGTAATCTCATGGCGGCCATGCCTAAGTAATGCATAAGGCCAATACTTGGACCTAACAACAGCCCAGCGATTAATAATCGATAATAGCTAAATGTTTTTAGTGTCATCAACCACAGGACAATACTAGAGGCAAAAATTACCGGTAGAATAGACACCATCATTGTGGCTACGTCATAGCTAACCGGTATTGGAAATGTTAACGATAACATAGCAATAAAATGCATGGCCCAAATACCGATACTCATCATTACAGCACCGAATAAATTCCATGATATTTTTTGACTTTGTTGGGAAGTGGACATACTTCGTTCAACTATGCCAAAAGCACTTAATGAGGCTAACATGGCAATTACCATGGATAGAACGACTAATTTGAGATCATAAGTGGTCGTGAGCGCTGCAACGGTTATACCGTTATAGTCGTGATTCATTGATATTAAACCCCAAGCATAGTGTGAATGTTTAGCGAACTTTTTTCTGCAATATACACTGTCCACAAGGCATTTGATACAGCTGTGAATACTTTTGATTTGGTATATAAGTTAGCTAAAAGACAGTTAAACATTTGCTATTAAACGAGCGTTTATTCATTTTATCGGCTGAGTTGCTGGCCTAAAGCAGGGACAGTTTGATCTTATTTTCATTTTGTTGCGTATTTAACTTTAGTTAAAGAGATACTCGTTAGTTTTAGTTAATTCACCGTTCTGATGAATGGAGCTATAAGAAAAACAGGAGTGATGGAACATTGTTAGCAGAGAAATTGTTAGGCGTTATATTTGATTTAGATAATACTTTAGTTTCTTCATCTTTAAATTTTGAAGAAATAAGAGCGTCTCTAGGTTGCGCAAAAGATATCGACTTATTAGATTTTGTTGATGCTTTGCCAACAGAGCAGCAGATTCATGCCAATAACTCGTTAGTTGAATTTGAAGTGAGTGACGCGCTTAATGCGAAAAAACTGCTCGGCACTGACCAACTTATAACGCTATTGTCTGAATTAGATATACCTTGTGCCATTGTTACGCGAAACTGTCGTCAAGCGGCTTTGATAAAAATGCAAAATAATAATATTGCTATTACCCTGCTATTAACTAGGGCCGATCACAAGGCTAAACCTGCTCCTGATGCTTTATTGCATTTAGCACAATTATGGCAAGCACCTGCTGAAAATTTATTATATGTTGGTGACTATTTATACGATCTACAAGCCGCACAAAATGCTAATACTATGTCATGTCTGGTGACGCATGGCGAAACGCCTGATTATGCCAATTTAGCGAATATTGTAGTGAACGAACTGACCGAGTTAAGTGAGGTTATTAGGCAAATTTTTATTCGTGAGGCTGCTGGTGTCTCTGGCTAAAGTTCATCACTCAACAGTCACTAGTCACCGTTCACCAGTTAACATTCACCAGTCAAGAATAGGAGCGCAAGCCAATGCGAGTTACTGTTTACGCACTTTTATTATCTACTGTTCTTGCTGGTTATAGTCTTGCTAGCACTGAGCTTCAAATACAGGCCAAGCAAGATAAACAGCTTACTGCTATGGCCAAAAAAGAGTCTGTCCTTATGATTAATTTTACTGAGCAACAAAGCCTTGATAGTTGGCGCATTACTAATGACGGTGTCATGGGAGGTAAATCTCAAGGTCAGATTTCATTACAAGCAAACAAAGCAATATTTTCAGGTGATATATCACTAGCAAATAACGGTGGGTTCAGCTCAGTATTTCGCCCAATAGAGCCTTTAGCTAAAGCGCTTGAAACCGTAACAATAGATATTGAAGGTGATGGACTGACTTATCAATTAAGATTGATTGTTAACCTTGACGGTTACCGTATGGCTTATAAACAGAGTTTTGATACGGTGGCAGGCCAACAAACACAACTAAGTTTTACATTGGCTGACTTTCAAGCATCATTTCGAGGCCGTGAAATACCCAATGCGCCGGTACTAACATCTGAAAATATTCGTGAAGTGGGTTTTTTAGTGACTAGCAAAGTTGCTGGCCCATTCTCTTTAATTATTGCTAGCGTGTCTTTTAAATAAACTAGCTTATGGCAATGCTCTTGGCTTACAGGTTTTTTTCTGTTCAATTCTATCATCAGGGGTAATTAGGTATTGATACACTGAACTTTACCCGCTAACGCTCAGTTTACGGTGTATTCTGGCTAATCTACTAATTGTGTAACTACCATAGTTTGAGCGCTTGGAAAAAATCAATTAAATAAAACTATTAATAAAAGATAACTAATTGCTCTATAAACAATTACTGATTAATTATTTATCAATGACTTAATGAAGTTTCCCTGTTGATTTTTAAAAATAAAGCTTGTTATAAGTCTTGTAGTAGCAGTGATGAGTGTTGATCTCATTTAGCACAATGCCTAGCAATAATGCTATTGACTAGGCATTGTTATAGCATTTATTCAAGACTACCAATTGATAGATTCTCCCTGCCAATCGAGATAGCTTGCTGTTTGATCTAACGCAGTGTTCTCAACAATGTCTAGTAGCTGTTTAGCGACAAATTCTGGGGTGAAAAGCTTATTAGCTGGAACATTTTTTTGAAACGGCTTTGATAATGGCGTATCAGTAGTGCCCGGATGAAAAGCGATTAGCTTGATGTTTTTTGCTCGACGGGCTAACTCTATTGATGCGGTTTTAACTATCATGTTTAATGCCGCTTTCGACGCCCGATAACTATACCAACCCCCTAAACGATTCTCACTAATACTGCCTACTCGGGCACTAAAGAGCACGAATTTGCAGGGTGACTTCCCGGTCAATAAAGGGGTTAATTTTTGTATCCACAACATTGGTGTTAAAGAATTTGCGGTCATAATTTCAATAAAGGCTTGTCCATCAAAGTCTTCTAAACGTTTTTCTGGACGAATATGATCATTATGCAATATGCCATTACAGACAAATACCCGCGTTATTGGCGCATGCTTATGCTGAGCTAATTCTGCGACCGCTTGGTCGATTGATTCTGCTTGATAGTCTTTAAGACTAATTTTTGTCACATTAGCGCCTATCAAGTCACTAGCAACAGGATTAGGCTGTGCTAGGTCTCGACTAATCAGTATTAATCCAGTGTTTTCTGAAGCTTGTATTTGCGCAGCAATGGCTTGGCCAATATCGCTATTTGCGCCGATGATCAGTGTTTGTTCGGTTATCATGACAAGTTCCTGAATTACAGTGAGTGGTTTTAATATTAAACAATTTGGCGAGCAGTGCTGAAATTGGATGACGATATTTAGCTAAGCCTAAATAGACCCAGTGGCTGACAGTTTTAATGACTGGCCAATTAAGTGGTGCAACCCAAAAACCTTTGCCAACTAAAGTCCATGCTCTGTGTGTAACGGCTAGGCCCAATAATACTTGGCCGTTGTAATGGCCATGCAATATTTTCATTGCGCCATCAAAACTGACGCTAGGGTGGAGCGTAGCAAAATTGTCTTGGTGGATATCGACCAAAGTTATTAAATCGTTTTGATCATGTTTTTTTAGTTGAGCCATTTCTGTGGCACATAATGGGCAGTTACCATCATAAAATATTGTTAGCATTAATTTAGCCCTAAAATTTACTATATATGGCAGTTAAGCCTTGGAAAAATCTTAAAAAATTAAGCGGGTATAGCGAGATGATTTTTAACTTACTCTTAATGCGCTTAACGTCAGATTAATGCTTAGCTCGATTACTTTTCTGCTTGGCCATCGACTGAAAGTTTTTGCTGCGATTCATCAGGTTTTGCATAACTTACACGCGATAATCGTTTACTGATGTGATAACTGTCGAGCCCAGAAACCATGACGGTATTTAATGACTCAATATCAATGTAACCGTCACTTTTTATTGCGGCTTGTTCACAAAGAATATCAGTTATTTCGCCAATCACTAATACGGTATTATTAAGTTGTATTGGCACTATTTCTTTTAGCGTTAAGGCATATTTAAGTCGACTTTCTTGCACAAATGGCGCATTAACGCCGTCGATGAAATGTGGCGTTAATCCAGTTTGTTGAAATTCACACTGATCATTGCCGTAGCGTGCAGAGGTTTGATGAGCTGCTTGCCAAAAGCTTTCATTGACTTGGTTAATCGTAAATTGTTTAGTTTGCTGAATATTGCGTAACGTATGTCGGTCAACACTGTCGGGGCGTGAAATAAAACCGACTAAAGCGGGTGAAGCACCCAGGTGAAATACCGAGCTAAACATAGCCAAGTTATTGATATTTTGTTCGTCGCGGGTGCCAATAAGATTAGCACTTTTAAAACCAGATAAGCTGTTGATAACCTGAGCTCTATAGCGAGGTTCCATATTAACCAGTTCGTCGTGATTGATAATATATTGCATTTAAGTGCTGTCATATAAGTTGACTTGTGTACCCAGTATACGTAATTAGGTGGGTTTGCGATCACTCAACGCATTTAAACTTATCAGGCTTGAACTTATCGACTTCTGTTGGTTAGACTTATCGAATTTTATTGGTTAATAGCTAGGTTTATTTGTGGTCATAAGCTTTACCTGCCTGTAAAAAAGCTATAAACAGTATAGCGCCACAGCACATAACCATCATAAAACAGAGCCATACCTGCTTGCACAAAATGGCGCGTTATATACGCTCTGCTTTGTTAGCTATCCATACGGTTTGATAAGGAGATAATATTATCTCTTGGTTTAACTCAGTAATATTTTCCCCCGTGATTAATTCTATCCAAGCTTGGGTAACGATCAAATTAAGTTCGCTTAACGGCAAGGCGATAGCTTGGTCTGAGACGTTACTGACACAAAATATACTTTGTTTTCTGTTTTGGCTTTGTCGCCAAAAACCAAATAATTGTAAGCCTAAATGTAAAGTAAATTGGGTGGCGTTGGGATGAAATGCGGGTTGTTTAATACGAATATTTAACAATGTTTTTAAGCCTGAAAGCACTTTTGCGTGATGCAAACTACTATCAGCTAATGCGGCCTCTAGTGCCTCTTCATGCCAACGATGGCGATTGATTGAGCGGTTATTATGCGTGTTGGCCAATTTTTTACAGTCGTTTTGTGTTCCTAGCATGCTGTGAATATAAATCCCGGGTATACCTTCAAGGGCAAACATGATCGCATGTGCACAAATAAAGCGTTCAAAGTTCCATTGGTCTTTACCTGCAACCGTACCTTGTAGCGCATCATAAAGGGCAATATTCATTTCATAAGCTTTTTGCTCGCCAGTGTTTGAGGTTCGCCATGAAATTTTACCGCCAAAGCTCTCAATAGTATGAATTAAACTATCAAGCTCAGTGTCACTTAATAATCCTTCTGCTGGACGCAGACCAATGCCGTCATGTGAGGCAATAAAGTTGAAATACAGGGTGCCGTCTTGTGAAGGTGGCATGCTCATTAACCAGCGTTTTAAATATAAACAATTACCGGTCAGTAAAGTGTTGATGAGTAAGGGTGGCAATGAAAAGTTATAGATACCGTGTGCTTCATTAGCGTTACCAAAGTAGGTAAGGTTTTGGGTGTTAGGAATATTGGTTTCAGTAATGATAATCGCTTGCGGGTCTGCAGATTCAATTAAGGTGCGTAATAAGCGCACAATTTCATGAGTTTGAGGTAGGTTAATACTATCGCGGCCAACAATTTTCCAGATAAAGGCAATGGCATCAAACCTAAATATTTTCACCCCGCTATCAAGATATTGTCGAATAATTGCAGCGAATGCTTTTAATACTTCGGGGTTACGAAAGTCAAAATCGACTTGGTCGTGACTAAAAGTACACCAGACAAATTTTTGCCCTTTGCCGGTGTTCACTTCTTTTAGTAAGGGTGATGTGCGTGGTCGTACTACTGCAGACAAATCATCATCTAACTGCGCGGTAAAGAAAAAATCATGCCCGGTTCCTTCGCCTTTGATGAAGTTATCAAACCAAACACTGCGGCTTGAGCAATGATTAATCACCAGATCTGACATCAGTTGATAAGCTTGACTTATTTCAGTGATATCTTGCCATGTTCCCAGTGACTCATTAACCGAGGAGTAGTCAATAACCGAAAAACCATCGTCAGAGCTATACGGAAAAAATGGCAATATATGTACACTGTTGATGGTGTTTTTTAGATGATTATCTAAAAATACTTTTAAAGTGTGTAACGGTGGCTGAGCTGTTTTTATGATGCTATCACCATAGGTAATTAAGACAATGTCTGCTTCTGACCAATGATTGCTAAAAGGTGTTGGCGCCAGTAACTCGCTTGGTAAGCGCATAATATCAATCAGCGCATCGGCAATATCATCCGTGGGTTGTTCAAGTGCCACCTCGTGATAAATAGTTGAAAGCTGTTGAATTAACTTGTTTTTTAACGGTTCAATTGGTGCGGGCATTGGCGACATCTTCCTTTATGTTTGATTAAATTCTTCGTTGTCTAACTCTACGGCGGTTTTTAATTGAGATAAAATATCGGGAATAGCACTCACCACACGGTTCCAAGAGGGAATAAAAGGCGTTTCCATTGGGTTTTCTAAGAAAGTGTTGCCTGCAGTTAAAATATTTTGCGCGAACATTTCCACTGCTTTTTCTTCATTATGAATATCAAGTTCCAGTCCATTCATCATCGCGTCATTGCGATAGGTTTCAACATAATCTAAAGCAATGCGATAGTAAGTTGCTTTTAAGGTTCTAAACTTTTCAGCGCTGAAGGTTTCACCTTGAGTGGCAAGTTTACGAATGAAAGCTTTGCTGATATCAATCGACATTTTTGATAGACCACCCGCGGTATTATCTAACGATAAGTCTTGATGCTTATGATCATAAGTGGCGGCAATATCCACTTGGCATAAGCGGTTTGGTGAATAGTTGCGATACATTTCAGATAATACGCCAATTTCTAAACCCCAATCACTTGGAATACGAATGTCATTTAATACATCGCGTCGAAAGGAAAATTCACCCGCTAAGGGATACAAAAAACTGTCCATATATTCGAGGTAGTCGCAATGGCCAACCGTTTTTTTCAGCGCTTTGATCAAGGGGGTGACCAACAAGCGAGAAACCCGGCCATTTATTTTTCCGTCAGCAACACGAGCATAAAACCCCTTGGCAAATTCATAGTTAAATAATGGGTTGGCCACGGGATACAGCAGTCGGTCGAGTAACTCTGTTTCATAAGTGAGAATGTCACAGTCATGTAGGGCGATAGACTCGGCTTTACCTGAGGATAAAATATAGCCCATGCAATACCAAACATTGCGGCCTTTGCCGAGCTCTTTTGGTGCTAAACCTAAGGCTTGTAATTTTGCATCTATTGCTTGTAGTCTGGGGCCATCATTCCATAACACCCTATGGTGTTGAGGTAGCTGAGAAAAAAATGACAACGCGTGTTGGTATTGCGCTAAATCTGCTCGGTCTAAGCCGATAACAATTTCAGAGAGATACTTTACCTGTTTTATTTTATGAATAATATCGGGTAAAGCTTTACCCTCTAACTCGGAAAACAGCGAGGGTAAAATGAGCCCTAATGAACGTTTTTTTGAAAACGCTAGTAACTCAGCAGCCATGTTTTCTGGCTCGCGCTGGGCTAAGTTATGTAATGTTGTCACCGTACCATTTTGATAGAAGTCAGCCATGATTTACCTTAGATTAAGTTGCTTGTGAATCTAGTTGTTTTGCTAATAGTTGTTGAATCGCTTCTGCCCAGCCTTCGGGGCCATATAATTGGCTTTGACTGGTTTTGTATTGTCGATACAGGGGCGGAAAATCGTGCACCGGTGAGCGTATTTGCACGGCAATATCTGCGGCTTCTAACATGGGCGTGTCATTTTCACCGTCGCCTAGGGCAATGGTGTAAACCGTATGGTGGCTAAAATATTCGCGATATTGTTGGCTTAACCAAATAAGCGCTTGGCCTTTATCACAGTAACCACCAACATGAATAAAGCGCCCTCCTTGGACAACGCTGGCGCCTAATGCCACTAAATGTTCGATAAAGGCTTTTTTTGTGGTGCTATCGCCTATCCATTGCACGGGTTCACTATAGTGTCGCTGTTTTGCCCGCTCAGCTTGCGCTAAATCTAAGCCTGTTATTTTGCCCACGGCTGAGGCTGACAGGGTTGAAAAACCGTGGAAATATGGCTGAAATTTTTCACTGTGCTCGTTCAGTAACTTTAGCCAATGTTGTCTTGGTAAACAGAATGATTTTACCCAATAGTTACCGATGAGTTCAGTATCTGCCGGTTGGGTAATAAAGGTATTAACAGGGATGTAAACGGCAGCGCCATTTTCGATAATAAAGGGCGTGTCAAGCTTGAGTTCAGCGCGAATAATGTTTAATTCAGCCAGTGTTTTACTGCTATTTAAGATCACTGGAATCTTGGCTTTGCGTAACTGTTGCAGTGTTTTACGTGCCGGCGTTGACTGATAGCTATAATGGTCAAGCAGCGTGCCGTCGAGGTCACTGAAAATAATGGTTTTTGTCGCACTCATAGATCTTCCATAAAGGGCGTTTTTGAAATGTTTCTCGCGTAATCTAAGTAAAAAATAGCATCAGCAGACTGTGAAATGCTCAGGCATGCTTGCACACTCAATCGTTGAAAATATTGCGTGAAATTTAAGATACCAGCAGATTTCATTATTTTTGAATTTGGTAAACCCATATTCTTGTCTTGCAATTTTTGCTCTTGCTCTAAGCGCCATTGGTAAACACAGTCGAATGACGGTGCTTGCAGTGCTAACCAGAAATTCATTGTTTTATATAAAGGTTGATAGTTATTTTTAAGTTGTTGATTAACATAATGGCGCCATTCACCCTTGCTGTCATGCTTGAGTTCAAGTTCATTAACCGGGGCTTTTAATTGCTCGTCAGTTTGTGGCTTTACGCCCCAACACCATCCTTCTAATAAAATAATGTCTGCTTGCTTGTTAACTATCGGCCACTGTGCTTCAGGGTATGGTTCGTCAGTGGCTTTATTAAACCTTGGGATAGCAAAGCCTGTTTGCTGGGCTTTTAACTTTGTTAAGGTACTTGCTAACATTGTCATGTCGTGAGTGCCAGGCACACCACGAGTTGCTAATAACGGGTGAATGTCATCAGCAAGCTGCTGGCGTTTTTTACCGGTGAAATAGAAGTCATCTAACGACATCACTACAATGGTTAATTGATAGGTGGTGGCTAAATATTCAGCGATAAAATCAGTCAGTGTTGATTTACCGCTACCTTGACAGCCATTAATACCGACAAAATAAGCGCCATTATTTTTCGTAAACTCACTGAATATTCGCTCAGCGAGCGGTTGGTAGTGCTCTTGTGCTGTTAGTCTAAATTTTTCCGGCAGTTTGTGCTGTTTGATAAAAGTTGAGAGCATAATTTTTACTTTAGCTAAATAGTAATATAATTATACCTTCAACTCTTATGCCATCATTTTAGCTACTGAATTTAGGTCGTAATCTATTGTAAAATAATGATTATTTTATTTTTTTTGATGAATGTCACAAAATGACAACGCAGCGTAAAGGGCAGTAAATGAACAATTTGCTTTATTTTGGTGCAATTAGCCACTGTGCGTAACCATTGCGACTAGGGAGTACATTCGTTAAGCACGGTTTTAAATATGACCCTGTTTATTGGCCTAATTTCATCAGTTAGCATTACATCAGTCAATATTGCATCACTGATAGCGGCTTTGTTTCAATAACTAAGATAGCCAAGATAACTAAGCGATAAAGTCAATAATAGTGCTTTTGATATATTTGCTGCGGTTGTTTTCAAGTGAGTGTCGGTTTTGACATAAATACAGGGTTTCATTCACCGAATGTGCTAATACATGCACCTTTATTTTTTCTGGTTTACTAAAGGCTTTTACAGCATATAAGGGCAAAACGGTAAAACCAAGTCCGCGGCTAACCGGTTCAAGTATTAAGCTAATTTGATTGGAAAACCCTTGGTGCTCAAATTGGCTAATGTGTTCAAATTGAGCATAGTTTTTACTGAGCAGCGCTTGTGCATGGTGCTCACCGTCAGGATGGTCAATAAAGCCTAGTGTGGTTAGTGTTTGCCAAGTGATGGTACTAACCGTATTTGGAGTGACTAGCACTAGTGGCTCAACCGCAACTTTTTGGCTGATAATAGTGGCCGCTTTACTCAGCTCAGTGAGCAAGCCAATATCGATTTTACGCTCAGTTAAGTCTTGCTCAATATTTTTATTCGGCGCAAATTTGTAGTCGATGGCTAATTGCCTATGCTGTTGTTGAATATCGAGCATATAAGGATAGAGCTTTAAGCCAATACTGCCTGGCGAGGCAATTTTTACTGTACCTATGTAAGGATCATCTTGTTGGATTGATTTTTCTAACTCTGCTGAGCTTTGCAATAAGCTTTGTCCTTGTTGATGCAATTTTATGCCGGCGTCGGTAAGCGAAAAAGACTTGCCTTCGCGCATCAGTAACAAGGTGTTTAGCTGCTGTTCTAGCTTTTTTACTTGTTGACTAACCCCAGACTGCGTCATAAAAAGCTGGTCAGCAGTTTTAGTAAAGTGGCCCACATCAATCAGTGTGCAAAAAGTTTTTAACCAAACAAGATTAATCATAACAAAACGTACTTAACTTCATAACTAATGATAATTTTTTATAATTTATAACATTGTCTATACTTTGTCCATCACATTAAAAGAAGTTATTAAAAGAGGTTATTAACATGAGCAAAGCATATCCAAGAACATTTTCACATATTGGTATTTCAGTACCGAGTGTAGAAAAAGCCGTTAAATTTTATACTGAGGTTTTAGGTTGGTATTTAATTATGGCGCCGACAGAAGTTATTGAAGACGACAGCGCCATTGGCGTAATGTGCACTGATGTTTTTGGTGCTAATTGGGATAAATTCAAAATTGCCCATATGTCGACTGGCGATCGTATTGGCGTGGAGTTATTTGAATTTAAAAATCAGCAAAATCCAGAAAATAACTTTGAATATTGGAAAACGGGTATCTTTCACTTTTGCGTGCAAGATCCAAATCTTGAAGAGTTAGTGGAGAAAATAGTCGCTGCCGGTGGTAAAAAACGTATGGCAGAGCCACGTTACTATTACCCAGGTGAAAAACCTTACCGTATGATTTATATGGAAGACCCCTTTGGTAATATCCTTGAAATTTACAGCCATAGTTATGAATTAACTTATGCTCAAGGCGCTTATCAATAATAAGTGTTTCTAATGTATACCCTTCCACTTCTAGCTTAGCTCCCTGTCGGCAAGCCGAGAAAGGGTCATTTTGAAGTGGAACGGTTATATAAGGTCAATCATATTGAACTTTATGTCTATTTAACTCGTATATCTTGTTAATAAAGGTATACGATTAATACGAGAAATAGACCAATGGAGGTTTATGATACAATCAAGTTCAATACCTTCTTCAAAGCCGATTATTATCGCTGTTGCAGGTGCTACCCATTATTTAGTCGGGGTTATCGATTCAAGTGATAACTTTGTTGGATTAGGAGAAAATTCGGTAGAAGTTGTTAATTCTATCGTCGAAGCAAAAGCGTATTTAAGAGGCAACAATATATTTTCTGCACTGCTTGAGATAGACAGTGCTTTTGATGAAATGTGTGGCCAATCGAAGAAAAGCCGTTACCGTCAGAGGATCTTGTGCTAATGATGAAAAATAATACTGTCGCCTTAAGTGATTTATTACAGGTGTTTAATTTAGTCACCACCCAAGGTAGCAAAACTGAGGGTAATTATGAGTATCAAGGTATAACCGCTTGGCATGACTTCGATGGTTATACTTGTTTTTTAGGCTATAAAGACTTGACCTTAACCTTGTTGTTTCATGGTCGTTATACTTTTGATTTTGAGCAGCAAGAAACTCTAGATGTGTTCTTATCTAAGGTAAATAAACTATTGCTGGTAAAAACATGAACAGAGTAAATCCAAAAGTATTGTTGCATAGTAAGTGGACTAAGGTGAGTGTTGAAAACCGAGAAAAGCATTTTGTCATCACTGAGGTAGAATTTGATGAGCAGAAAAATGTTATTGAGTGTCTTATTACCGCGGTTATTAATCATAATGAATACTCAATAAACTGGCGAGATTTAAAACAGCCTACGCTCTGGCGCTTTGGCTGGCAGTAAGTCTTGGCAAACAGATTAATTGAGGCTTTATTTTTGCATTTTCACCTATATTAAATAAGGTTTTAAAACCAAAAAAATATTAAATCAACCATATGCATTACTCATCTGATTAAGCGAGTTCTTCGACTACAAACATGTGCTAATCAACGACAGTACCATCGCCTTGACCATTTAAAACCAGGTCTACTGCTCCCTTTATATTTCACTATATTGGCGGAGCGCTGGTATTAATATGAGTAATCTATCCAGCTTTCCCTTATTGTGAATAAGAAAAAAGATATTACTACCCAGCATTGCTTTGCTAGAACATATTCATCAGTGGAAAAAGGTGCTTAAACACAAACATCCGTTTTGATAATCCTAAAACCAATTTCCTTATGCCTGGCATAAAAGTTAAGTGATATTTATTTATCTTCTTTTAAATTGTTTTAAAAAAAGTCTACGCTACCACCTTGAATGTCAGATTTTTTAGCTATTCCTTTACTCAGCATATTTTCAAAAAAAGTAATTTGATTTTTACCACTTCTTTTACTTTGATATAAAGCCTGATCAGCATAATCGATAGACGTTATATGAAAGGTGTCTTTCTTAAATTCAACTACACCAATACTAACGGTTACTGTATCTAAATTTGGAAATTGATATTCTTCCACATTACGTCTAAAACGTTCTAGAATTTGCATGCATTCCATTTGGTTATTAGCACTCAATAGAATAACAAACTCTTCTCCTCCAAAACGGAATTGTAAATCTTCATTTCTAAAGTTTGAGCGAATAATTTGTGCTAAATGAATTAATATCTCATCACCATAAAGGTGTCCAAATTCATCGTTAACACGCTTAAAATCATCGATATCAATTATCACTAACCAATATTTATGTTGCTCTTTAACTATGACTTTATTCGGTGCTCTTCTTTCACTTTCTACTTTTTCGTGCTCTTGGGGTAGCGCGTTAAAAACACTTGAAATAGCAGAGTCAAATGTTTTTCTGTTGGCAAGCCCTGTTAATTCATCCGTTTGAGATTCATTTAACAGTTTAATAAAGTTGCTGTATATGCTGAGAATACCTGACAGAATATAGGCATTTTCTTTGGCCATTTTTTTTTCTAAATTAATGATTAAGAATTGCTCGCTTTTCCTATCATGGTGCAGTAGATATATTACTGAATAACCAGTTTCAGTTTTTAAGGTCAAGGCAGCCATAGAAGAGTCATTCATGTGCTCAAAACTATGTCTTAACGCACTATCTATCTCAATAGAGGTGTCATTAACAGTATAATGGTCGTTCTCAAAGGAGATGTTAGCTCTAATATCTCTCTTTTTATCAATAGTAATTATCTTTGTTGATGAGCAACTAATCATGTTATTAACGCTTTTCAATAGACTGAAAGCTAATAGCTCTGTGTTACGCTGAGAAGTGAAATCAGCTATATGATTGATAATTGTGCTCGATTGATACATTTAAATACTACTTTTAGTTAATGCTAATTGAGGGGAAATATTTTCATATCCCTAGCAAGGGCTCTAATAATATTTTGTTCTGGTGTAAAGCCCAATTATCAAACTATTACTCTAATTTTATAGGCTTAGAAAAATAGTAACCCTCTACTATATTAAGCCCTGCACTACATTAAGCATACCTTTGCGATGAGTCTTGTTGATAGTTTTAACGATAAACTGTGGGTATATGCTAACTAAGTATATACCCACTAAGCATTTACTGCCATGGTGAGAAAGTTTTTATATTTAGCACGGTACTTTATCGCGGTGTTAAGTTTTATTTTCATTTCTGAACCTATACAACTGCTCGGCTAAGTACACCACAAGAGAAGCGCAATGATATGCATCATTACCACTAGCATAGTCAAGTTCAGCCGCATGCGTAAATAAGACTTGTGTTCATTTTTAGCGGCATCAAAGTAGTATTCACAGTATAAAATCGCTGGGTAAATCACCGCCAATATTACTAGCGCTAAATAGTTGGGCAATAACAGGGCAAAAAAAGCAAGTAAACTGAATATGTTACTGTAGAGCTGTAATTTAATACTTAATTTATCATTGTGCTTGCGCCACAGTGTGCCAGCGATAAAGCTTAAGATGATAGCGCTGTAAAATATAAATACCTGCTCGGCGGCGATATTAAATAATGCAGGACTGAGCTTTTCAAATACTAGTGCTAGTAAGAAGGGAGCTAATCCTAAATAACCTAAGGTTTGTTGCATTTGCATAGTAAGCTCTTTTCAATATTTATTTTTCAGCATACGAAATTATTTAGCATATAGATCATATAAAACCTTAGCAGACTAATCTTGTTTGCAGTTTATTACGTATGAATAACTAAGTTTGTATAAAGGCAAAGTTATGAGAATAAAGTGATGAAAATTAAATCCCCACTATGGAATTTAGTCGCGTTCAATCTTGCTTGGTTTGGTTTGGTTTTTATTGGCGATTTATTTATTCCGATTGCAGCCATTTTTTTTGGCGCACAGTTTTGGTATTTGAAGGGTACTAAAAACGAAATATTATTAATCTGCCTAGTGGCAGCGCTTGGTATTTGCTTAGACCTTGCTTTAGTTTATTCAGGTGTTTTTATTTTTCCAGGTACCGACGGTATTCCTTTTTGGCTTATTACTTTGTGGATTGTTTTCGCTAGTACCATACGCCATAGTTTAGCTTTTCTAGCCAACTCTAAGTTACTGCAGTTTGTTGTTGGCGCCATATCAGCGCCACTAAGTTATCTGGCCGGGGCAAAATTAGCCGTGGTTGATTTAGGGCTATCAGTAGGGGTTAGTTATTTATTACTGGCCTGTTTTTGGGGGCCGTTAATGGTATTTATGTTTGCGCTAAGTCGTTGGTTACTGGTAAAGGAAAGAAGTTATGTTGGTTAATGTCAATCTTATGTCTACGCTTACCCTATTCGTCTGCCTATTTTCTTTAAATGCGCTAGCGAATAACCCGATTGAAAGTGTTACCCCTAGTGAAGTGGCAACCGTCAGTGATGAAGGTTTGATGAAGTGTCAAGTTTCTGAACAAGTGTCTATTATCGCTAGCGACTTAACAAAGCAGACTACCGAACAGCACTTTACCTTGTTGGGTAAAGCCAAGTTCTCAGTTTTGTTTTGGGATATTTATGAAAGCTCGTTATTCACCACCGACGGCCAACGACCCTTTAGTAACCTATGTCAGCATGCCTTATTTGAAATACATTACTTACGCGACATCAGTAAAAAAGAATTAATAGATAACACCGTATCGCAATGGCAACATTTATCGCTTAATGAAAATGAATATCTAGCTTTTCTGCCTTTATTAGAAAAAATATGGCTAGATATTAATGCTGGAGATAGCTTGTCGATGTTAAGCCAAAAAGGTACAAGCGTATTCTATTTGAATAGGCAAAAAATAGGTGAAATTGAAAGTTTAACTTTTGCCAAAACATTTCTTCGTATTTGGTTAGATGAAAACACCAGCGAACCTAAACTACGACAACAGCTATTAGGGAATAATATATGAATAAACAGGCTAAATTGGCAGCACTTTTTTGCTTAGTCTTTGTACTTTCAAGCTGTACAACAAAATTAGAAGATTACCAGGCTACTGCTCCTCAACTCGATATACAGCAATATTTTTCTGGTAAGTCGATAGCCTGGGGCATGGTACAAGATTACAGCAGTAAAGTGACTCGGCGTTTTTGTGTTGAGCTTGATGGCCAATGGCAAGGTGACGAAGGCGTGCTAAAAGAAGTATTTTACTTTGCTGATGGTGAAGTTACTTTTCGTAACTGGCAGCTAACAAAGTTAAAGGAAGGTAAATACTTGGGTAGTGCTGGAGATGTTGTTGGTAAAGCTGTCGGTCAACAAATGGGTTTTGCCTTTCAATGGCAATATGAGTTACTGGTACCAATAGACGGTGAAGAAGTACAATTGTCACTTGACGATTGGATGTATCGAATTGATGAGTACCGAGTATTTAACCGCACAAAAATGAAGAAGTTTGGTGTTACTGTGGCTGAAATTACTTTATTTTTTGATAAAGAATTACCTGTAAAAAGTTGTCAATAAAGCCTTGCATTTATCCTTGTAGCTGGCGTTGACTATCTGGATAAATTACTGTCAGACCCTTTGCCATTTGATGGGGCTTTTTTTGCTCATTGCTGTGATCGTTTTTTGCTTTTATAACGTATAACTCTTCAACATTGATAAAGATTATTGCTCGTTGTATTTCCTGTTTGACTCTTTGCCCCATCTGACTCTTGATGGGGCTTTTTTTTGCTCATTGCTGTGATCGTTTTTTGCTTTTACAACGTATAAGTTTGAAATATTGACAAAGATTATTGCTCGTTGTATTTCCTGTTTGACTCTTTGCCCCATCTGACTCTTGATGGGGCTTTTTTTTGCTCATTGCTTTGATCGTCTTTTGCTTTTACCACGTATAACTAGTATCAATCCATTAAGATTAGTTACTGTAAATCTATGCCAACTATTAATTTGCCTATTTTCCCATTGCCAATATTTTTGTTACCTCGAGGGGTAACCCGACTGCGTATTTTTGAAGCGCGTTATTTAAAAATGGTCTCGCTAGCAATGAAAAACCAAGGCTTTGTTATTTTTTCGCATGACAGGGATGCAAAAGTTGAACCTATGTCAGTCGGCAGCTGGGTCGAAATTATTAACTTTGACCAAGGTGAAGACGGGGTATTACTGATTGACGTACGCTGTAAGTGCTTAGTTGATATCAAGGCGATTACCCAAGACACCGATAAACTGTATCACGGCGATGTCACCGCTAAAATCCATTGGCCTGATATCAGCCTAGATAAAACTACCGATAAACTTGCTAAGTCATTAAGTAAAGTGTTTATCGACAATGACGAGTTAAATGCCTTATATCCAAAGCAACATTTTGATCAAGGCGATTGGGTGGTAGCGCGCTGGTTAGAATTGATACCGGTTAAACTTGCTGAAAAAAGTTTGTTTGTCGACAAAGATTCGTATAGCAAAGCGAAAGAACTGTTACAACGTATTATTTTACCTGAGTAGAGAAGATAAAAATAATGTGATCTAGATCTATTTTTGCTGCGTATAAAAAATATATGTCAAAAAATGGGTAAGAATTATGCTGTCAGTGCATTCAGTGTTGCCAAGTCATAAGGCAAATGCTACATCTAATAACATGACTAATAAAATCAATCATCCAGAACTCTGTCAATGGCTGAAATCAATCGCTATTGATAGAGACAAGCAAGCATTTACGCAAGTGTTTAAGTTTTTTGCACCCAAAATACAGCGTATTGCGCAAAGTAAAATTAATAGTGAAGCACTCGCTGCAGAAGTTGTTCAAGACACTATGAGCAATGTCTGGCGCAAGGCGCATTTATTTGATGATAGTAAAGGGGCTGCTACTACTTGGGTTTATACCATAATGCGTAATGTTACCTTTGATCTATTACGTAAAATGAAAGCCAATAAAGAAGACAACCTCAGTGACGATATATGGCCGCTTGCTGAATTGGCGAACACTGAAGAAGAGGTGTTTACCGACCATATTCAAAGTCGAAATTTACAAGGCATAATTGCCACGCTGCCCGAAAACCAACAACAGGTAGTGAAAGGTTTCTATTTTATGGAAATGTCACAAGAGCAGCTTGCTGTTCATCTTAATTTACCACTTGGCACAATAAAATCACGACTTCGGCTTGCACTTGGCAAACTTAAGTTAAAACTAGGAGACCACAATGATTAAACACCACCCTAAATTTGAGTTGTTACAAGGTTTTGTGGATGGTGACTTACCCGCTTCACTTGCTGCAGGTATAGCGATACATACTGACATGTGTGCTTCTTGCCAACAGCAAGTAAGCCAACTAACAGAACAAGTTGCAGAGGCCAGTTTTGAGCAGAGTTTTCATCATGAAATTATAGTTAATGATGAGGAAAACTTAATGGAAATCGCCGAAATGGACTTTGATGATATGATTAACCAGATTACCGCCTCTGATGACGTTGAACCAACAAAAGCCTTTTATGATGAACGTTCAATTGACTTTAAAGGTACGCAGTACACTTTACCCAGTGCCCTGCGCAATATTGAGTTAGGTAAAATTGCACAAATAGGTAAATTATCACGCGCACGGTTAAATTTAGGCGAAGGTGAAATTCATACTAATTTATTGCATATAGGGCCGGGTGGTTCGATACCTGAACACACCCATAAAGGTTTTGAGCTAACACTATTACTAGCCGGTAGCTTTGCTGATGCAAAAGGTCAATATGTGGCAGGTGACTTTATTATGCTTGATAAACGCGATCAGCATCAGCCAGCTACTGAGCATGGTTGCCTTTGTTATACCGTTGCTAATGACGCACTACACTTTACCCAAGGTATCAATAAGTTACTGAACCCTATTGGTGCTTTCATTTACTAATTGAGCTGGCTATGTATAAAGATTTTGAAAAAGCAGATGTTATTATTGGCATTAGTGCATGCTTAATAGGTGAAAAAGTTAGGTTTGATGCCAGTAACAAACCGTCAAATTTTTGCATAAAAGAACTTGGTCAGCATGTTACTTTTAAAGCCTACTGCCCTGAAGTGGCGGTTGGCCTACCCGTACCTAGGCCCACTATACGTTTGATTCAAGATGAGCACATGATAAAAGTGTCGCGTCCAGATGGCTCAGGCGACGTAACGAGCGCAATAAAAGCTTACGGTAAAAGAATAGCCGCCATGTCTAAAAACCTCAGTGGTTATGTGTTTTGTGCTAAAAGTCCAACTTGCGGCATGGAACGCGTTAAAGTGTATTCACCTACTGGTAATCAGCTACAAGTCCAAGGTGTTGGGGTTTTTTCACGAGAGATTATGAAAGCTAATCCGCTGTTACCCTGTGAAGAAAATGGCCGTTTGAATGACCCCATTATCCGAGAAAACTTTGTGGCACGGGTGTTCGCCTATCGCCATTGGTTAGCATTGGTTGAATCTGGCATCACTAAGCATAAATTGACCAGTTTTCATGCCCAATATAAGTATACCTTGATGAGTCATGACTTTGTTGCGAGCAAGAAACTAGGGCGTTTGTTAGCCAGTGCTAATATGGCGCTGGAGCAAATGGCTGAGCAATATATCTCTGGTTTAATGGCCGCATTAACGCTTAAAGCAACACGTAAAAACCATGCTAATACGCTATCGCACATTCAAGGCTATTTTTCTAAGCACTTGGACAAAATGCAACGTAAAGAGTTATCCGAACAAATTGATGCTTACCGCTCAGGCTTAATGCCATTAGTGGTGCCACTGACCTTGATTAAACATTATTTATTAGCGCACCCTAAGTCTTATTTAGCCCAACAGTCTTACTTGAATCCCTATCCTGAGTCGTTAAAACTCAGATACGGTTATTAATACCCATTTCATTACTTAGATGGTCTACTTTATACGCAGGGAAAATGGCCAAATATAAGGCATTTATTTAATCACTAGTTGTTGTAATTATTAAATAAATAACGCAGTAGTGGGTTGTTGTAACTAGTAAAAATGATCAGATAATGAGTGAGATTGGTATAACATAGTTAATTATTAAGGAACGTCCTTGTTACTTTGGTTTCGCAACGATATAAGAATTCACGATAATCCCGCCTTAGATTATTTCCTTGCACAAAATAAGGGTACTGAAACAGCTCAGGCGATATTTTTTGTCAGTGAAAAACAGTGGTCAGCTCATGATTGGTCAACAATAAAAATTGATTTTATAAAACGTCATGTCAATGCACTCGCCGAGCAGCTATTACCTTTAAATGTTAGTTTGCAGGTTGTTCATTGTGATGATTTTTCTGAACAAATTTCATTTTTAAAAAATTATTGCCAGCAACATAATGTTAGTGAAGTAGTGGCTAACAAAGAGTTAGAAGTTAATGAAAACCAACGCGATAAGTCTTGTCTTGAGCAAGGTATTCCACTACGCATGTTTGAAAGTGATGTTATCGTTGAAAAAGGTAAAGTGCTAAATAAAAGTGGTGAAATGTATAAGGTATTTACCCCGTTTAAACGCGCTTGGTTAACTTATGTAAAACAGCATAGTTTTCCTTACCTGGGTAAGCCTAGCCCTAAAGATTCAACCACACCAAATCCAAACAGCCAAGCACCGCTGACATTAAACACGCCTTTACACTGTTCTAATGAATCGGCGGCATGGCCTTTGGCTGAACAAGTTGAACAACAAGTTATTCCTGACTTTTACCGATATAAAGTGGCAGGTTACGGACAAAAACGTGACTTTCCCGCCATTAAAGCAACCTCGGGCTTATCACCTTATCTAGCGATAGGTGCGATTAGTCCACGCTATTTATTGCTGTTATTTATCCAACGTTTTCCTGATATTTTAGTCGCGTCAGACAGTGAGGAATTTACCTGGCTCAATGAGCTAATATGGCGAGAGTTTTATCGAAATTTAGTTTTTCATCAACAGAGTTTATCGAAACATCAATGCTTTAATCCTAAATATCGCACTATGACTTGGCCTAATGACCCAAAGTTATTCGATGCATGGTGTCAAGGAAAAACCGGCTACCCCTTGGTTGATGCTGCCATGAGGCAACTGAATCAAACAGGCTGGATGCATAATCGACTGCGTATGGTGGTAGCAAGTTTTTTGACTAAGCATTTACTTATTGATTGGCGCTGGGGAGAAAAATACTTTATGCAGCAGCTTATTGATGGTGATCTTGCGGCTAATAATGGTGGTTGGCAATGGGCGGCAAGTACAGGTTGCGATGCACAGCCTTACTTTCGTGTATTTAACCCGATTAGACAAAGCGAAAGGTTTGATCCAAAAGGCACCTTTATTCGTAAATATGTACCAGAGCTGGCGAAATTACCTGACAAAGAGATCCACTTTCCACACCAATATATGGCTAAAGAAAAGTTATTATCTTATTGGCCAGCAATAGTAGATCACAAGCAAGCTAGGTTAGCTGCTCTTGAGTTTTATAGGGTGTGATCGTCATTAGGTATTAATGTTTAGTCTTGAGCAATACAAATGTGTTCTTGAAAGTTTAGCCTTGTTACTTATGCTGAAATAAAGCCATTGCATTATTTAGCCTAAGTAATGCAATGGCTATGATTTTTCGCATAAGGGATTAATGTGATGATAAAATAAAGAGTATTTATGTCAAATAAAAATGTTACGCAATCGGCTAAATTTAGTGCTCAACCCCAAGATCCATTGTGGTTAGCTAAGTTTATTGATACCTACCAAAGGCTCTCAACTGATAATTTGCAGTTGCTAGCTGACGTTTACCACCAAGACATTGTCTTTACTGATCCTATGCATCAACTAACAGGCTTTGAGCAGTTAAAAAAATACTTTAACCAACTTTATCAAAAGCTTAGTTATTGTGATTTTACAATCGAACACGTCATAGCGCACGACTCAGAGGCGGCTATTTATTGGCAAATGAGTTACCAACACCCGCGCTTAAACTCAGGTGAAATTGTCACTGTGCAAGGCAGTTCTCATCTTAAAGGCGTTGGTGATAAGGTTATTTATCATCGCGATTACTTAGATTTAGGTGCTATGCTTTACGAGCAACTACCTTTGTTGGGGCGGGTTATTCGCTCGCTTAAAAATAGGGCCGCAAACGCATGAATATAAAACCTACCATTCTCATCACAGGCGCTACTTCTGGCATAGGTGAGTCATTGTTACAGCATTATTTAGCCCATGACTATCAGGTTATTGCTTGTGGTCGTAATCAAGAAAAGCTTAAACAATTAGCCACTGATAATGACAATGTTGTTCCCATTGCTTTTGATATCACGGATAAAGAGCAGATCCGTACTGCAGCCAATAAAATTAGCGCTATAGAGCGCATTGATATTTTAATGCTTAATGCGGGTGATTGTCGCTATATTGATAATGCTAAAGCCTTTGATGGTGAATTGTTTGCTAGCGTTATAGCGACAAACTTACAATCTCTGGGCTATTTACTCGAGCACTTTTTGCCAAAAGTTAACGCGGGGGGGCAAGTCGTATTTGTCAGTTCTAGTGCAACTTTATTGCCTTTTCCACGGGCAGAGGCTTATGGCGCTTCTAAAGCTGGAATTGATTATTTAGCCAAAAGTTTGCGGCTGGATTTAAAAGCAGAAAATATAGCGGTAACCTTAGTTCATCCTGGATTTATTAAAACGCCATTAACCGATAAAAATGACTTTGCTATGCCATTTTTATTGACCAGTGAGCAAGCGGCTAGTCGTATTTACCAAGGCGTGAGTGGCCGGAAAAGTTACCTGCATTTCCCTAAAAGGTTAACCCTGATCATGAAATTATTTGCACTGCTGCCAGACTTTATTTGGCAAAGTATTGCTCTAAAAAATGAGAAAGCTTTAAGCAATGAAAAAGCCTTAAAGAAGAAAAAAGAGTTAAGGAATAACAAAAAATGAAACGTATCGCCATTATAGGTGCCGGTGTCTCGGGTTTAACCACAGCTTATTTATTATCGAAAAAGCATGAAGTCAGTGTTTTTGAAAAGTCGGCCCATATTGGCGGACATACCGCGACCGTGGATGTTGAGTTGGAAGGTCAGTCTTATGCCATTGATACCGGGTTTATTGTATTTAATAATAAAACCTACCCAAATTATTTAGCCTTACTAGACGAAATAGGGGTTGGTAAGCAAGAAACAGAAATGAGTTTCTCAGTGCATAATTCAACTACAGGCATGGAATACAACGGCCATAACCTCGATACCTTATTTGCTCAACGCCGTAATATCTTTAACCCTAAGTTTTGGTGGTTGGTAAAAGAAATTCTCCGATTTAATAAGCTGTGTAAGCAAAGTTATCAAGTGAAAAACTATCAGGATAGTTTAACTTTGGGTGAGTTTTTACAAGCAAATAAATTCAGTGACTATTTCGCTGAGCATTATGTATTACCTATGGGGGCGGCTATTTGGTCCAGCTCGTTGGCGCAGATGCAAGTTTTGCAATTTCATTTTTTTGTTAAGTTTTTTCATAATCATGGTTTATTGAATATCGCTGATCGTCCACAGTGGTATGTAGTACCCAAAGGTTCAAGAAGTTACTTAGCTCCGCTATGTAAGCCCTTTGCGGATAATATTCACCTTAATGCGGATATTACCGCGGTGACTAGGGAAAACAATGAAGTGCAGTTACATTTTGCCAATGGTGAAAGTCAAACCTTCGATGAAGTGGTTTTAGCCTGTCATTCAGATCAAGCTTTAGCGTTACTGTCTGATGCTAGTGAACAAGAGCAAAAAATACTAGCTGCTATACCTTATAGCGCAAACTCAGTGGTGTTACATACCGATATTAATTTATTACCAAAAAGAAAAAAAGCTTGGGCGAGTTGGAACTATCAATTGAGTGCTAACAGAACTAAACCCGCTAGTGTTACCTACAATATGAATATTTTGCAGGGCTTGAACGCCAAGCACACGTTTTGCGTCACCTTAAATCAGCGTGAAGATATTGACCCAAGTAAAATTTTACGCGAATTTACTTATCATCATCCGGTGTTCTCAACTAGCTCTATTAACGCCCAGCGCCAACGCTCAGCTATATGCGGTAAGCAAAACACCCATTTTGTCGGTGCCTATTGGTACAGCGGCTTTCATGAAGACGGTGTTAGAAGTGCGGTAGATGTTGGGCAGCGATTTGATTGTTATTTACAAAAGAATCAGCCGGAACATCACGATGGTTGAGCCTTCAAGACATAATCACATTTATAGTGGCCAGATAACTCATCGACGATTTACACCAAAGTCGCACAGCTTTAGTTACCAACTATATATGCTGGCACTAGACGTTGATGAGATGCAAGCGAAGCAAAGTCCAAAAGGTATTTTTGGATTTTCTTGGTTTAATCTCTTGAGGTTTAAAGAAAATGATTACCTTAGAGATGAACCAGAATGCCTTAAGCAACGTATAGTGAATAAAGTGCATACCTTATCTTGTGGTGAAGCATCTTGTGTTGAAGAATCGAGTGCCGCAGATATAAGTCGCATCACAATGTTAGTTCAGGTTAGGTGTTTAGGGCTATATTTTAGTCCAGCAAATTTTTATTTTTGTTATAACGCCGATGAAATTTGTACGCAAGTCTTGGTTGAAGTCAGTAATACACCATGGAATGAACGGCATTATTATTTAGTGCCGCTAGCAAGTGGTGATATTAACGACCCAGATTTAACGCCACATGTTACCGATAAAAATTTTCAAGTATCGCCTTTTATGGATTTAAATATGAGCTATAAATGGCTGATTAAGCCGCCAATGGCTGATAGTTCAGCATTATTAGTACATATAGAAAATCACCGTAACATTGTTAATGATAATGGCAGTGAGGTAAGCACGGGCGGAAAAATATTTGATGTAACCATGAAATTAACCAAAGCGCCTTTTTCGACGGCGTCGTTATGGCAACTCTGGTTTAATATGCCCGTGATGACCTTAAAAATAGTGTTTGGCATATATTGGCAAGCTATGAAGCTCTTCTGGAAACGTATACCCTTTATTGGCTACCAAAAAAGTAAGCCTGATAAATAAGTCAAAAAGTTAAGCCAAAAAACTTAAATTAGGAGTCTAGCAGTGGAACAAGTGTCAGGATTGAAAATTAAAAAGCAAGCAAGCTGGTTAGACAAGCGTTGTCGTAGTTTAGTGCACTCGGTTTTTGCAAAACTGAAAGTTGACCAAATTGAGTTAGTTGATAATGATGAGCACTTTCTTTTTCCAGAAATTGCTCAAAGCAACGCCTTACTCGGGCGTATGAATATACATGACAGCAGTGCGTACCGTGATTTTGTTAAAGGCGGCTCTATTGGCGTAGCAGAAGCTTATATTGCTGGTAAATGGAGCAGTCCAGATTTAACCGCTATTGTGCGCATATTTGCTCGTGCCCAGCAAGAAACCGATGCACTTGAAAAGCAAAGACCTTGGCTAACAAAGCTTAAAGACACCTTGCTACATCGAAGTAATGGTAATAGCCAAGCAGGTTCAAAAAAGAATATTTTGGCTCATTATGATTTAGGTAACGAACTTTATTCACGCTTCCTTGATCCTGAAATGATGTACTCATCAGCGATTTACCCTAATGAGGAAGCAAGCTTAGCGCAGGCACAACTGCATAAAATGTCGACTATTTGCCAACGCTTAGAGCTGACAGCTGATGATCATTTACTCGAAATAGGGACAGGTTGGGGCGGTTTAGCTATTTATGCCGCGCAGCAATACGGTTGTAAGGTTACCACGACAACAATTTCTGATGCCCAGCATGCATATGCTAAAGAGCGCATTGAGCAGTTAGGGCTAGCAGACAAAATAACCTTGTTAAAAGAAGATTATCGCGACTTAACCGGTGAATACGACAAACTGGTTTCAATTGAGATGATAGAAGCGGTTGGTTTTGAATATTTACCCAGCTTTTTTAAGCAATGTAATGCCAGATTAAAACCGGGCGGTAAATTGTTGATACAGTCTATTACCATTGCCGATCAGCGTTTCGACCATTACAAACAAAATGTTGACTTTATTCAGCGCTATATTTTCCCTGGTGGTTTTTTACCCTCTATTACTGTGCTTACCGGTCACCTGACCGAATATACGGGTTTAGTCACAGAATCGATTAACGACATAGGTTTAGATTATGCCAAAACTTTAGCGCATTGGCGTGAAGCCTTTTTAAACTCTTGGCCTGAGCTTAAACCTTTTGGCTATGATGAAGAATTTAAACGCCTTTGGCTTTATTACTTCGCTTATTGTGAAGGCGCTTTTCTTGAGCGTGCCACCAGTACCGTACATTTAGTCGCTAGAAAGTAACGGCTATTGCTGCATTGATCAAAGCAGAAACAATAACTATACAAGTTATTTTTTCTGCTTTTTTTTATTCATCACACTTGCACTTAGTGTTACCCCCTACAACTTAAATTACCGCCAATTTACACCGCTACTTTACCTTTAAGCGCATTGTTATTGTGTTGTGTAGGCTAAGTTATGCTGTATTTTCTGCTGCTTATCTCATTGGTTGTCACACTTACGTTATAAAACCTTCATCGTTCGGTCATTTTTCTTTTACCTTACTGTCATTTTTACTGCTTAGCATGCTAGTGGTGTTAATGCATCGGCATTAGCAAACTTACTTTAACTAAAAATAACATCAAGGGAAGCATTATGAACTCGACATGGGTTTCACTTTCAGCTTTGTCATCTTTTTTACTCTCTAGCGTCGCTATTGCTGGGGTTTTACCAAACGTACAAAAAGACAGTCAGTGGTTTGTTGATGGTCAGCAATCGGTGATGGCTAAAACCAAACTAATAACCCGTAATAAAGCTAAAAATGTCATTTTATTTGTTGGTGACGGCATGGGCTTGTCAACCTTAACCGCTGCACGAATTTTAGCCGGGCAAAACGAAGGAAGAACGGGCGAGGAAGGCTACTTAAGTTTTGAAAAATTTCCTTATTCTGCGCAAGTCAAAACCTATAATGTTGACGCACAAACGCCAGATTCTGCCGGCACCATGACCGCGATGATGTCAGGTGTAAAAACAGATGTTGGTGTGATTGGTGTTGATGAAGATATTGAACGTGGTGATTGTTCAACAGTGAAGGGCAATGAATTAGTCACGTCATTAGAAGCTGCTGAAATTAAAGGCTTGTCAACCGGCATTATTTCAACGGCACGTATTACCCATGCGACACCCGCGGCAACATTTGCAAAATCAGCGGATCGAAATTGGGAAGATATTTCTGATATGCCAGCAGCAGCCATAGCAGGAGGCTGTGTTGATATTGCAAGCCAACTTATTGATTTTGAAAAAAACCTAGAGCAACGTTTCCCCGGCGTTGACGTTGATGGTATTGAAGTGGCATTTGGCGGCGGTCGTCGACACTTTCTACCGAAGGATGCAAGTTTTAACAGTGCAGATGCCAGTAGTGCCGTTGAAGGCGATCGCACCGATGGTGTTGATTTAACCGCCAAATGGCAAGCACAATATCAAAACGGTCAGTATATTATCGATCAAGCAGGCTTCGATGCCATTGACGCGAGTAGTACTGAGCGGGTGTTGGGGCTATTTAATGAGTCGCATATGCAATACGAAGGCGATCGCAGTAATGATATTGCGGGTGAACCTTCGTTAACCGAACTCACTAGTAAAGCCATTGATATTCTTGATAATAACGACAAAGGCTTTTTTCTTGTTGTTGAGTCAGGGCGAATTGATCATGGTCACCATGCGGGCTCTGCTTATAATGCCTTAACCGATACCATCGAGTTCTCTAACGCAGTACAAGCCGCTATCAATAATACCAATCCTGAAGAAACATTAATCTTAGTTACGGCGGATCATAGCCATGTATTTACCATTGCCGGTTACCCAAAACGCGGTAATCCAATATTAGGTAAGGTGGTTAATGTTGGCGCAACTGAACCGGCTCTAGCAAGTGACGGCCTGCCGTATACCACAGTAGGTTATACCAATGGTAAAGGCTTTAGAAACTTGGTCAATGAAACCAATGCAGACGTAACCTATAACGATGATGCACTGGCCGGTCGTCAAGATCTAACCACAGTAGACACCACCACCACAGGATTTCATCAAGAGGCTACCGTGCCACTGAGCTCTGAAACCCATGCAGGTGAAGATATTAGTTTACACGCATCAGGACCTGGAGCGCACTTGGCACAAGGCGTTATCGAACAAAGTGTTGTGTTTCATATCATCAATCAATCGCTTGGCTTAATTGCTAACTAACTGGCTAATCGAAAGGAATTAATCATGAAAACAGTAAAAAATTTATCATTAGCCGTGTTGGCTGTATTAGCAGGTTGTGGCGGAGATGACGGTTCAAATGGTAGCAATGGTATTGACGGCGAAAGTGCTTTCAATAGTCTGGTTAGCCAAACCTTATTAAATGTTGGCCATGCACAATGCCTTAATGGTGGTGTAAAAATTGATTCAGGTGTTGATGATGATAGCTCTGGCGTATTGGATACTAATGAAGTCGATGCAACAGAATTTGTTTGTTCACCGACACTAACGCAAACACAAGGTTCGGCATTGACCGCCACCACTCATAATTTATGGTATGAGCAAGGCCAAAGTGTTTTAGCACAAGCCGCAATCAATTCTCAGTCATTGGTTAATACTAAAGGCAAAGCGAAAAATATTATTTTGTTTGTTGGTGATGGTATGGGTATTTCTACTGTGACGGCAACGCGCATTTTAGCAGGCCAACAGTTAGGTAAATTGGGTGAAGAACATCAATTAAGTTTTGATAAGTTCCCTTTTTCTGGTTTTGCTAAAACCTATAATGTTGATGCACAAACGCCAGATTCTGCGGGCACCATGACCGCGATGATGTCAGGGGTTAAAACTGATGCAGGCGTTATTGGTGTAAACGAAGCCATTAGTCGCGGCGATTGTGCTTCAGTCTCCGGTAATGAGCTAGTAACCGCATTAGAATTAGCAGAAATTGCCGGCAAATCAACAGGTATTATTTCTACTGCGCGTATTACACATGCTACGCCAGCGGCAACTTATGCTAAATCGGCAGAGAGAAACTGGGAAGATAACTCTGATATGCCAGCTGCTGCTGTGGCCGCGGGCTGTGTTGATATTGCCTCACAATTGATTAGTTTTGAAAATGATATGCAAAGCCGATTTTCTGGCGCAAAAGTTAACGGCATAGAAGTAGTACTAGGCGGCGGAAGACGACACTTTTTACCAAAAGATGCGGCCTTTAATAGTACCGATGCGGCCAGTGCTATAGAGGGTGATAGAACCGATGGCCGAGATTTAACCGCAGAATGGCAAGCACAGTATCCAGCGGGCAGTTTCGTTACCGACCAAGCGGGCTTTGATGCGGTTGATGCTAATACCACGCCGCGGCTGTTTGGTTTATTTAATGAATCGCACATGCAGTATGAAGCCGATCGTGGCAATGACATTGCCGGTGAGCCGTCTTTACGCGAGATGACCAATAAAGCGATTGATATACTTGATAATAACGAGCAAGGGTTTTTCTTAATGGTGGAAGCCGGCAGGATTGATCATGGTCATCATGCCGGTAGTGCGCATGGCGCTTTAACAGATACGATTGCTTTTGCTGATGCAGTACAGGCCGCGGTTGATGCGACCAATCCAGAAGAAACCTTAATTATTGTTACCGCGGATCATAGTCATGTCTTTACGATGGCAGGCTATCCAAAACGCGGTAACCCTATTTTAGGTAAAGTGGTGAGTGTGGGTAGCACAGAACCAAGCCTAGCAAGTGACGGCATGCCATACACAACATTAGGTTATACCAATGGCAAAGGCTTTAGAGATTTAGGTGCAGAAACTAATGCCGATGCGAGTTATAGCGCTGACGCTGTCACTGGCCGTCAAGATCTTAGTATGGTGGATACCCAGTCTACGGGCTTTCATCAAGAAGCCTTAGTGCCAACAAGTTCGGAAACCCATGCGGGTGAAGATGTGGGTGTTTACGCCCAGGGTCCTGGTGCGCATTTAATTACCGGTACCAATGAGCAAAGTGTGATTTTCCACGTGATGGATTATGCCGCAGATCTTGTTACAAAAGCTGAGCAAGCGCTAAATTAACTCCTGCTTTAGCAAATGCTGTAGCAGGGAAGTTGTCAGATTAAAATGGCAACTTCCTTTTATTTATTGACCTATGTACCCTGAGTTGGTTTTATTATGAAAATTATTTCAGCATTATTATGTCTTTTGTCTTTGAGTATTAGCGCCAGTGAGTGCAATATTTCGCCTAATGTGATCAGTGCTTATTATCAACTAAGTACTCAAGCAGCTAATAGCAAGCGGATAACAAAGCCAGTTCAGCAATTGTTTGAACTACACCGCAATAATAATACCGTGCTGCAACGAAATGTCAGCGCAGGTATTAACGATATTTGGTTGTTGAACGGTAATCGATTATCGCTAAATCGAGCCTTTGAAAAGTATCAACACACCATTGAATATCAACCCAATGAATTAAGACACCAGCCGCAGTGGCAAGATGCTTTTCAGTTGGTTATGACACCCGAACTGAGTCAGATGCAACTGGTAGAGCAGAACAAAGCGGGTTGTTTACTTGAGCAACACTTTGTACTGAAAGATAAACACAGAGAATATCAGTTAACTTGGTTACCAAAATTACAGTTAGTAAAATTCTTTCAAGTAAAAGATGCCGAGTTAACGCGACGATGGCAGTTGACAAAATTTCAACCTAATGCGGAAAAAACAGTATCACTACTTAAGCAATACAGGAATTATCAGAGCACAGATTATGCTGATATCGGCGATAATGAAGGTATACCGTTTTTAGCGACAATGATTAATCAAGGTTTTTCAATGCCGGTGCATAATCGTCCAGCTTTGGTCGACAAGCCGCATCAACATTAAGTTACCTGATCTGCAGAACAGCCAAATTATTGCGTTAGCGGCAAGGGTGTTGGTTTTTTTATTAGCCATTTAAAACCGTGAGCTCTTTGTTAGAGCCCACGGCTAGTGGTATTACTTTATTTTGGTGTTATGTCGTTGCGGGAGTAACTTTACTTCAGTATTCGAATAGTCGTTACCTTAGGCCTTAGGCTTTAGTCACTCAACTCAACGCATTAGTTGCCACTATATATATGCTTGGTGATAATAGCGCTTTCTGCCAAGGTTTTATTCTCAGGTAATTCGACAGCGCCACTGAGTAAGTAAATCACTTTTTCACCTTGGTCGGCTAAATCTAATGCGTGTTGAACATTAATCAAAATGCTTGAGGCGATTGCTTGAGGAAACTTGCTGGCGTCACGTCGAATATATTCAATCAGGTCGATATTAACCGCTTGGTCGTAAAAAACCGCGTCGGCAAATTGCATTTCTCGATGGGCATTAAGGGTTAAATGATCGGGGTTACCGTCACGGGTATGGATAAAAACAATTTCCCCACTGGGTGGCGGCGATTGTGTTTGTAAGCTGGCAATTAACTGTTGTTCAGCTGAAGTGGTTTTACCATCTAAAATGGCTTGTCCGATACTGCCGCGTAAAGTGCGCTCCCAAAAAGTGCGACGCTCGCGTAAACTTTTCACGCGCGCTTTTACGTGGTCTCTAAATTTAAAAGAAAAGTCAGCTAATTTTCCATAACCATTAGGTAATGTTTTTTCAATTTGCTCGCGTAACATCCGCAGTAAAATAGGTGCGCTGCCAGAACTCGACATGGAAATTATGATGGGACTTCGGTCAATAATAGCCGGGGTTATATAGGTGCACAGTTTAGGTTGGTCAACGACATTGGTTAGTAGTTTTAACTGAGTGCTTTCTGTGGCCACCGCGCTATTAACTTCAACACTGTCGGTGGCAGCAATGACAATATTACTCTTACTCAGGTGGCCGGGTTGATAATTATGCTTGAGCCAATTTAATTGGTGCAAATTCACCAAACGCTCAACGCTGCTATTCAGTGTTTCAGACATAATAGAAATGTTAGTTGTCGATTTTAATAACAGCTCAATTTTACGTGCTGCTACCTCGCCGCCACCTATAATCATAGCGTTAATATGTTTGGCATCTAGATATATAGGAAAGTACTTCATTATTTCACTCTGTTTTTTGGCTTTATTTACCCGCTTAGCGATACTGTGCTGACTAAGTGGGTAATAATTAAAAGGGGATTAAGACTTCGCTAATGGCTAAACCATTAGCGTCACCATAAATATATTGACCAGGATTAAAGCTTAAGTCGGCAAAGTGAATAACCTGGTTAATTTCACCTTTACCCAGTTTCTCGGTTTTTATTGGGCAGCAGCCAAGGGCTTTTACCGCGATGGGTAAAGTGGCAATAGTACCCGCGTCACGTATACAGCCATTAATAACAATAGCTTGCCAGCCATTTTTTACGGCTAGCTCAGCTAGCATGTCACCGAGTAAGGCGTTAGTCATACTCGCTTTGCCATCAACCACCATCACTTTGTTGGTACCGTCGGTGGCCACCAGCTCTTTGACTTTGGAATTGTCATTATGACAGCTGACAGTCACTATTTCGCCAGAGAAGATAGTGTGACCACCATAGTCATTAAAAATCGGCTGAGCTAAAGAAAGCTGTTCGCTATGATCATCAAATAAGTCGGGTAGTAGATCTAACATTTTTATCCTTAATGTATGCACGCTAGTATAGTGAGTATAAATGAAGTTTTACTTTATCAGAACAGGCAATTTATATCTGCTCAGCGTAAGTAATATCGAGTATAAAGCTAAGTTATTTTCCTTGGCGGTAAGGCTCTATTCATTTTTTCATTGGCTTAAAGTCATTGGGTTAAGTCATTTGGTAACCTACATCAGCCTTGATATTATCTAAGGTCTTTGTTCATACGAACATAATAGCTTTTTAGATTTTTTAATCTTACGGCACTATATAAGTCGGTTGCATAAGTCAGTGGCAAAGTTAGGCACTTGAAGGTTGAGTGCCACTGAGTTGGGAGCAAGGCCAAGGAAAGAATTTTATCTTGGCAATTTGGTGCGCGGCTATTCGTGTTACTTCAATTATATCGAGCCTCGTGTCGCTAGCCTGACTTTTTCTATTAAGCAGTTGTTATACACTAGCCTCTTTACCGACAATGTTGAGTGGTTTGATAGCAAGTTAATACAGCTGTAAACCTTAGGAGTAATGATATTATTTTCAGCATTTTGATAGCGTTTATTTTGCTATTACTCTAGCAATGACGAAAGGTTATCAATAGCCAAATTATCTGTAGTTATTGCCTGAGTATATGGCTAAAGTAACTATTTTGTCGTGGTAGAGGGTGATAAACTAGCAAAAAATTTTAATGAGAAAAAAACATGCCTTGGATCCAGCTTAGATTAAGTGCCAATGAAGAGACAGCTGAAAAATATAGCGATTGGTTGAGTGCTTGTGGCGCACAAGCGGTGACCTTTATTGACGCTAAAGATACACCTATATATGAGCCACTTCCTGGTGATGAAGTCATTTATTGGAATAATACTGTGGTAATGGGCTTATATGATGCCAGTCATGATATGGACAAGGTGTTGAATTATTTAAAAGGTATTCATCCAGACAAAGCTAAAATGGTCTATAAGCTTGAACAGCTAGAAGACAAAGATTGGGAACGTGAATGGATGGACAATTTCCATCCGATGAAATTTGGCCAACGTTTATGGATTTGTCCAAGCTGGCGTGATGTTCCTGACCCTAGTGCGGTGAATGTTATGCTTGACCCCGGTCTAGCATTTGGTACGGGTACCCACCCAACAACTGCTTTATGTTTAACTTGGCTGGACGGTTTAGATTTAGTCGGCAAAACCGTGGTCGATTTTGGTTGTGGCTCAGGTATTTTGTCATTAGCTGCGCTTAAATTAGGCGCAAAAAAAGTGATTGGTATTGATATCGATCCACAGGCGTTACAAGCGAGTTTAGAAAACGCTAAACGCAATCAATGTGAAGACCGTTTGGCATTATTTTTACCGAAAGACCAACCTGAATTTAAAGCCGATGTAGTAGTGGCAAATATCTTAGCCGGACCATTGCGTGAACTTGCTCCGGTTATTATTAACTATCTAGCGAGCAATGGTGTGCTTGCTTTGTCTGGTGTTTTAGAAGAGCAAGCCGAACAATTACAAACTCAGTATGCTGAATTTTGTCAGATGGACGCGATTGCTGTTCAAGACGAATGGGTGCGTTTATCTGGTGTTCGTTATTAGTTTGTTATGAGTTGGCGATTAATGGCCTAAAAACGAGCAGCTTTTGTTATCAAATTGTACAGAAACTGCTCGCATCAACACTTTAGAAAATGTCAACACGAAAAACGTGAAAAAAAGCGCATTTTGTTCAATTTATATCCTTTTCAATCCCAAAAAAAACACGTAAACTTAGCGCCCTTTTGAATAGTAGCTCAAAAAAACAGCAGCGTGAAGATAGGTCCATACACTTTAGCAAGCAATACTATGCTTGCACCCATGGCGGGTATTACCGATCAACCATTTAGACAACTATGTTGTCAGATGGGGGCAGGCTTAGCGGTATCTGAAATGATGTCATCTAATCCAAAAGTGTGGAATACCGGTAAATCTCAGCGTCGAATGTTGCATAGCGAAGAAGCAGGTATTCGTTCCGTACAAATCGCGGGCTCGGATCCTGAAGAATTAGCTTTTGCGGCTAAGCATAATGCTGATAATGGCGCACAAATTATTGATATCAATATGGGCTGCCCAGCAAAAAAGGTAAATAAAAAATTAGCAGGTTCAGCGTTACTGAAAGAGCCTGCATTAGTCGAGCAAATTATTAAAGCTGTGGTTAATGCGGTGGATATTCCTGTCACGTTAAAAATTCGAACCGGCTGGTGTGAAAGCACTCGCAATGGTATTGAAATAGCCAATATTGCTGAGCATAACGGCATACAATCACTTGCTGTGCATGGCCGTACTCGTAATGACTTTTATAAAGGTAATGCAGAGTACGACACCATTAAAGCAATCAAGCAAGCGGTGAGTATTCCAGTTGTTGCTAATGGCGATATTACTTGTGCCGAAAAAGCGGAGCAAGTGCTGAATTACACTGGGGCTGATGCCATTATGGTTGGTCGTGGTGCCCAAGGGAGACCTTGGATTTTTCGAGAAATTAATTATTTCTTGAAAACGGGTAGGCATTTGCCTGCTCCTTCAACGGATGAAGTACGCACAATTTTGATTGGGCATGTAATGGAATTACACAAATTTTACGGTGAATTTATGGGTTTACGTTTTGCCCGTAAACATGTTTCTTGGTACATGCAAACGCATGAACAAGGAAAATCGTTTCGTTCTATTTTTAATGCACTCGAGTCAGTTACTGAACAACTTGACGCATTAACTATGTATTTTGATAATTTAACTTTAGAAAGAGTCTGAACTTTATGTTTGAACAAAATATTTCCTCTCCATTTATTACCGGTGACCTACAAACTCAGACAAAGGCATCGCCTTTACGCACACAAGCGAAAGTAGCCATTAAAAACTACTTGTCTCAGTTAAACGGTAATGACGTTGATGATATGTACGACCTTGTACTTTCAGAAATTGAAGCGCCAATGCTTGAAGAAGTCATGCAATATACGCGCGGTAACCAAACCCGCGCCGCTAACTTATTAGGCATCAACCGCGGTACTTTACGTAAAAAGTTAAAAAAATACGGCATGAACTAAGAAGTACGACAGGCTAGCCTGTCAATTAAAAGCACCCTCGGGTGCTTTTTTGTTTTTAGAGAGATAAAAGTTATCCAAGTAGTCAGCTTTTATGCCATTTAAGAACTACCGCATGTCAATAATGTAAAACAGATATGTGTCATAGGCCAGACAATCATTTTAATTTATAGGTAATTAGAAAACCATGGATACACCACGCCCAATCAAACGTGCACTATTAAGTGTTTCAGATAAAACCGGTATTGTTGAATTTGCTCGCTCGTTATCACAAAAAGGTGTCGACCTTTTATCAACAGGCGGCACCGCTAAGTTATTGGCCGAAAATGGCATTAAAGTCACTGAAGTATCTGATTACACCGGGCATCCAGAAATTATGGATGGTCGAGTTAAAACCTTACACCCGAAAGTACATGGCGGTATTTTAGCGCGTCGTGGTATCGACGAAACTGTTATGGTTGAAAACGACATCAGTGCGATAGATTTGGTGGTGGTAAATCTTTACCCATTTGCCAATGCCGTTGCTGATGAAAATTGTTCATTAGAAAATGCCATAGAAAACATCGATATTGGTGGCCCAACTATGGTGCGCGCAGCCGCTAAAAATCATAAAGACGTCACCATAGTAGTCAATGCCCATGATTACGACCGTGTGTTAGCAGAAATGGCGACAAACAATAATTCTTTGGTTTATCAAACACGTTTTGATTTGGCTATTGCTGCCTATGAGCACACGGCAGCTTACGACGGTATGATTGCTAACTACTTTGGTAAAATGTTACCTGCGTATGGCGCAACTGAATCAGCAGCATCTGTTGACTCATCAGTAGGTGAAAAAGTTAAATTTCCACGTACTTTTAACAGCCAGTTTATTAAAACTCAAGATTTACGTTATGGTGAAAACTCGCATCAAGAAGCAGCTTTTTACAAAGAAGCGAATCCTGAAGCAGCGTCAGTTTCCACTGCAACTCAATTGCAAGGCAAAGCCTTATCTTATAACAACATTGCTGATACGGATGCGGCATTAGAGTGTGTTAAAGAATTTGACGAACCCGCTTGCGTTATTGTTAAGCATGGAAACCCATGTGGTGTTGCTATTGGCGATAATATTTTAGCGGCTTATGAAGGCGCTTATAAGACGGATCCAACGTCGGCTTTTGGTGGCATCATAGCGTTTAACCGTGAGTTAGATGCCGATACTGCGCAAGCAATCGTTTCTCGTCAATTTGTTGAAGTTATTATCGCACCTAGCGTGTCAGATGCAGCTGCAAAAATTGTTGCCACTAAAGCTAACCTGCGTTTATTAGTCTGTGGTCAATGGACAAGTAAAACTACTGGTTTTGATTTTAAACGCGTTAATGGTGGTTTATTAGTTCAAGACACGGATCAAGGTAGCGTAACAAGTGACGACTTAACGGTAGTGACTAAACGCCAACCCACAGACGAAGAGATGCGTGATTTACAATTTTGTTGGAAAGTAGCAAAATTTGTTAAGTCAAACGCGATTGTTTACGTTAAAAATAGTGCAACTATCGGGGTTGGTGCAGGCCAAATGAGCCGAGTTTACTCAGCAAAAGTAGCGGGTATTAAAGCGGCAGATGAAAACCTTGAAGTTAGAGGCTCTGTTATGGCATCAGATGCATTCTTCCCATTTCGTGATGGTTTGGACGCTGCTGCTGAAGCAGGCATTACTGCGGTAATTCAGCCGGGTGGCTCTATGCGTGATAATGAAGTTATTGCTGCAGCAGATGAGCATAATATCGCCATGGTATTCACTGGTATGCGTCACTTTCGTCATTAAGTCAAAATGGTACAGTGGTAAAATAAAAATGCTCAGATAGAATTAATTATTCTGAGTGTTTTTATTGTAGAAATCATGCTGAGTAGTGTCTGGGTAATAAAATTAATCATTACACACACTCAATTAAGTTCAAATGCTGTTTTTTTGTCGATAAGATAAGAGTAACGGCACTGATCATCTGAACGAAATCTGCTATAACTAGCCTGTATAAAAATTCACTAGTTAATGGAAGATAACAATGTATACAACAACTCAAACTCTCAAAAAAGTTTTTACCGCGTCAATCGTGTCTGCAACTTTATTATGTTCTGGTTTTGTTAACGCTCATCAGGATGCTCATCAGCAAAGTCAGCTTGAAAAAGCTATCGCTGGAGAACATCGTTCAGCAAAAAATAAAGCGCGAGATGAATATCGTCATCCGTTAGAAACTTTAGCCTTTTTTGGTTTTGATCCGTCAATGACAGTAGTTGAAATTACCCCCGGTGGTGGTTGGTATACTGAAATTTTAGCCCCAGCAGTAAAAGGTAAAGGTAAACTTTACGGTGCTCATTATCCCGATACTGGCGAAGATAACTATTATAGTAATTCACGTAAAAAGCTAGTTGAAAAATTAGCCAGTGACGACGTATTTAGCGAAGTAGAGTTAACTAACTTTATTCCGCGTCAAGCAAGTGAACTTGCACCGGCAGGTACAGCCGATTTGGTACTGACTTTTCGTAATTTACATAACTGGCGCGATGAAGGTGTAGAACAAGCTTTTAAAGACGCTTACAAAGCATTGAAAAAAGGTGGCGTGTTAGGTGTGGTAGAACATCGTCTGCCTGAAGGCGTCGACGCTGAAAAAGCAAAGGGTTATGTATCGCAAAGCAAAACTATTGCACAAGCCAAAGCGGCAGGGTTTACTTTAGTAGCAAGCAGTGAAATCAACGCTAATGCTAAAGATATGGCCATCTATCCAAAAGGTGTATGGACTTTACCGCCAGTATTACGTTTAGGCGAACAAGATAAAGCAAAATATATAGCGATTGGCGAAAGCGATCGTATGACATTAAAATTTGTAAAATAACATAATTGAGCTGCTATAACTTGATCTCTGTAGGTTATAGCAATTTTAAAATATTAGGAATGTAAGTAAATGAATGTTTTGGTCATTGGTAATGGCGGTCGTGAGCACGCATTAGCGTGGAAAGCTGCACAATCATCTTCAGTAACAAAAGTATTTGTTGCACCGGGTAATGCAGGAACGGCTACAGAAGCCAAGTTGGAAAATATTGCAATATCAGCTGGCGACATTCCAGCCTTAGTCGACTTTGCCAAAAGCAACGAGATCGTGCTAACTATTGTTGGGCCTGAACAGCCTTTGGTAGATGGCATTGTTGATGCTTTTCAAGCAGAAGGTTTAATGATTTTCGGACCCAGTGCAAAAGCGGCACAACTTGAAGGTTCAAAATCATTTACTAAAGACTTTTTAGCAAGAAATAATATTCCAACCGGTAGTTATCAAACCTTCACTGAAATCGAGCCTGCACTTGCGTACGTTCGTGCACAAGGTGCGCCAATTGTTGTTAAAGCCGATGGCCTTGCCGCTGGCAAAGGCGTTATTGTTGCGATGACATTAAAAGAAGCTGAAGACGGTATTAAAGATATGCTTGCCGGCAATGCTTTTGGTGATGCGGGTCATCGTGTGGTGATTGAAGAATTTTTAACAGGTGAAGAAGCTAGCTTTATTGTGATGGTTGACGGCAAAAATGTTTTAGCCTTTGCTACCAGCCAAGATCATAAGCGTGCTTATGATGGTGATAAAGGGCCAAATACTGGTGGTATGGGCGCTTATTCTCCAGCACCTGTTGTGACACCAGAGATCCATCAACGCGCTATGAATGAAGTTATCATGCCAACCGTTGAGGGCATGGCGAGAGAAGGTGCACCTTATACCGGCTTTTTATACGCGGGCTTGATGATTGACACTGATGGTACCCCAAAAGTTATTGAATACAATTGTCGTTTTGGTGACCCTGAAACCCAGCCAATCATGATGCGATTAAAATCTGATCTGGTTGAGTTGTGTATCATGGCTTGTCGTGGTGAGTTAGATCAAGCAACAATCGATTTTGATCCTCGCCCTGCAGTAGGCGTGGTAATGGCAGCAGCTAATTATCCTGCTAGTTATCCCAAAGGCGATGTTATTTCTGGTCTAGAGACAAATACGGTCACTGATCGAAAAATATTCCATGCAGGTACAGCTGAAAAAGATGGTGCAATAGTTACCGCAGGCGGTCGTGTCTTGTGTGCAACAGCATTAGGTAATAATGTCACTCAAGCGCAGCAATCAGCCTATGAATTATTAAAACAAATTTCATGGCAAGGTGTTGAGTATCGTACTGATATCGCTTATCGAGCGATCGAGCGCGAACAAAGTTAGCTGAGCGCAATCACAACCGTATAATATAATCGTATAAAAAAGCCCAGTAATTACTGGGCTTTTTTATATAACAATTAACAGCTTAGTTATTAAGTTTTGCTAAGGTTTCTTGTGTTGCACCACCGGCTATTGCAGCAGCAATTGCTGAATCTCTATCAAATCCTAAATCAATAGCGGCTTTAACAATAGCATTATTATGATTATCAGTGCTTTGATTGACGGCGGTTGCAATTACTCGGTCGGCTTCACCAGGAAATAAAGCTAATATATCTTTCACTATATTACTTGCCTGTTCCGGTATGGCTGTAATAGCGGCTGTTAAAATATTCAATATCTGGCTAGGGTAATTTGATACGGTGTTGTTAACGATGTTACTAACGTCGTAAGGTTCAGTCCTAATGGCAACTCGGACAATATTTTCTATTTCACTTGGATTAAATTTAACCGCGGTATTAACTATTTCTTGAGCATAAGCGGGCTCTGCGGTGATAGCTATTTCAACTAGCTCACTGCTAGGGGCAACTTTAGCTTTAATCGAATTCTGTATGACATCGCAGGCTAAAACAGGCTGAGCAGATAAAGCACCCAACATGATTTCACGATATTTTTCTGGGTATCGAGCAAAAGCTACTGCCATAACAACATCTACTTTCTCTGGATAGCGTGAAAGTATGGCATGGACACTACTTTGAATTGTTCTCTGTTTCTTTACTTGTTGGTTTAATATCTTAGCAATCAAACGTTCATGTTTATATTCGGCAACATCCTTCGCCACAACTGTACTACTAATGCCAGCAAGCATTAACAAGATGATAAGTTTTTTCATTTGTTATGCTCTCTGTACAAACATTGTGGTAAGTCCACTTTATCTGTAGTTTGTTATTATTATTATGCGCAAATACAATATAGAGCATAAAATACATTATATCTCCTGTTTATTTGTACATAAGAATATGGTTTTTGGAAAGATTGCTAGCCAAATTTTGCTAACCACATAATGATTAGTCCATAAAGTAGTCGAATAGTTCAATTAAAAAGCAAACAGTCATTTAATCGCAATTTAATTGATATTAAGGGTTGACGTGAAGCCAGAAATCTCTAGAATGCGCTCCAGTTCCAAGGGGTAACCCAAACGAACGGTTTTAATGAGTTATCTAATCTAGTCTAAGCTGATTAAGTTAACTTAACGTTTTAAAAGTGA